>NZ_JBEXSZ010000043.1:0-53745 GCF_040613865.1 Streptomyces sp. NPDC006197
GAGGAGCTGACGGACTCGGTCGAGCTGCTGGTCAGCGAGGTCGTGACGAACGCCGCCGACGGCCATCGCGAGCAGGCCGGCGCGGGCGGTGCGACGCGGCCCGATCCGCTCCCCGCGTGCGGCGAGCGTGAAGCCGGCGGTGGAGGAGCCGAGGAGGAGGACGGAGCCGACCAGGCCCGCCTGGGAGGGCGTGAGGCCGAGTCCGGCGGAGAGGCGGCCGACGACGGTCGGCAGCAGGTACGGGGCGAGGTAGCCGGCGGTGAAGAGGGCGACGAGGGCGACGAGAGCCCCGCCGCGGGTCCGCGAGGACATGGGCGTTCCCAGGAACGGAAGGGGAGGGGTGGAGCGCCCGGGGCGTGCGCGGGGCACGGGGTCGCGGAACCATGTGTATCAAGCGGGCGGGCAGCCGGAGAAGGTGGTTTCCGCCGGTTGGGTATGTGATCTGAGTCACTAATGGTTTGGCGGGTCGGGGTGGGGGTAAGGGAGCGTATTTCTGTGCGTCCTGCCCGGCTCCCCACCCCCATCAGGCACACTGATCTGATCCGCACCGCGACCGGGGAGTCTGCCGTGACCACAGCAAGGGGAGAGCAGCCGCAACACGACGCAGGGGTCGACCCGTTGGTGTGCCTGCGCGAGCCCACCGACCCGGCCTGCGACGTCTTCCTGACCGGCACCGTCTTCCTGGACATCATCTTCACCGGCCTGGACAGCGCGCCCGTCCGCGGCACCGAGTCCTGGGCCCGGGGGATGGGATCGAGCCCGGGCGGCGTCGCCAACATGGCCACCGCCCTCGCCCGGCTCGGGCTCCGCACCTCGCTCGCCGCCGCCTTCGGCGACGACCACTACGGCGAGTACTGCTGGGACGCCCTGGAGCAGGGCGAGGGGATCGACCTCTCGCTCTCCCGGACCGTGCCCGGCTGGCACTCGCCCGTCACCGTCTCCATGGCCTACGAGGGCGAGCGCACGATGGTCTCCCACGGCCACGAGGCCCCGCCGCTCGACGGCGCCCTGCCCGCCTACCCGCCGCACGCGCGCGCCGCCGTCGCCTCCCTCGTCCCCGGCCGCTCCGAGGAGTGGGTCGCCCAGGCCGCCCGCGGCGGCGCCAAGGTCTTCGCCGACGTCGGCTGGGACGACACCGGCCGCTGGGACCTGGCCGGCCTCACCGACCTCCAGCACTGCGAGGCCTTCCTGCCCAACGCCGCCGAGGCGATGCGCTACACCCGCACCGACTGCCCCCGGGCCGCCGCCCGCGCCCTCGCCGACAAGGTCCGCTACGCCGTCGTCACCCTCGGCGCCGAGGGCGCCTACGCCGTCGACGGCGCCACCGGCGAGACCGCCGAGGTCCCCGCCATCCAGGTCTCCGCCCTCGACCCGACCGGCGCGGGGGACGTCTTCGTCGCCGGGTTCGTCACCGGCACCCTCGCCGACTGGCCGCTCGCCGACCGGCTCGCCTTCGCCGGCCTGACCGCGGCGCTGTCGGTGCAGGAGTTCGGCGGCTCGCTGTCCGCCCCGACCTGGGGCGAGATCGCCGCCTGGTGGCAGCACGTCCAGGGCCACGCCCGGCAGGACCCCGAGGCGCTGCGCGGCCGCTACGCCTTCCTGGAGCGACTCCTGCCCGCCCCCGCCCGCGCGTGGCCGCTGCGCAGGGCCGTCCCGACCATCGGCTTCCGCGCGGCCGCCTCGTAAACCGCTACGGGCTTGTCGGACCCGAGTCGTAGGCTTGGTAACCCAGAGACCGTCGAGCGGCGACGGTCCTGCAACGGGAGGTGTGCGCAGGCCACAGTGCCGGCCCATGACTCAGACACCCACATCCCAGAACGGCGCGCCCGGCGAAGCCCGAGCCCACTTCACCGTCCCCGCCAAGCATCCGATGGTGACCCTGCTCGGCTCCGGTGACGCGCTGCTCCGCGTGATCGAGCGGTCGTTCCCGCAGACGGACATCCACGTCCGGGGCAACCAGGTCAGCGCGGTCGGCGACGCGGTGGAAGTCGCGCTCATCCAGCGCCTGTTCGACGAGATGATGCTGGTGCTCCGCACCGGTCAGCCGATGACGGAGGACGCAGTGGAACGCTCGATCGCCATGCTGCGGGAGGAGACCGGGGAGGCGGCCGCCGAGACGCCCTCCGAGGTGCTCACGCAGAACATCCTCTCCAGCCGGGGGCGCACGATCCGCCCCAAGACGCTCAACCAGAAGCGGTACGTCGACGCGATCGACAAGCACACGATCGTCTTCGGCATCGGCCCCGCCGGCACCGGCAAGACCTATCTCGCCATGGCGAAGGCGGTCCAGGCCCTGCAGTCCAAGCAGGTCAACCGGATCATCCTGACCCGCCCCGCCGTCGAGGCCGGCGAGCGCCTCGGCTTCCTGCCCGGCACGCTCTACGAGAAGATCGACCCGTACCTGCGGCCGCTCTACGACGCCCTGCACGACATGCTCGACCCGGACTCCATCCCCAAGCTCATGGCGAGCGGGACGATCGAGGTGGCGCCGCTGGCGTACATGCGCGGACGGACGCTGAACGACGCGTTCATCATCCTCGACGAGGCGCAGAACACGAACCCCGAGCAGATGAAGATGTTCCTCACCCGCCTCGGCTTCGACTCGAAGATCGTCATCACCGGTGACGTCACCCAGGTCGACCTGCCGAACGGGACGAAGAGCGGTCTGCGGCAGGTCCGGGACATCCTCGACGGGGTCCAGGACGTGCACTTCTCGACCCTCACGTCGCAGGATGTCGTCCGGCACAAGCTCGTCGGCCGTATCGTCGACGCGTACGAGCAGTACGACAACCGCAACGGGAAGTAGTACACAAGCACCATGTCGATCGACGTCAACAACGAGTCCGGTACCGAGGTCGACGAGCAGGCGATCCTCGACATCGCCCGCTACGCGCTCGCGCGCATGCGCATCCACCCGCTCTCCGAGCTCTCGGTGATCGTCGTGGACGCGGAGGCGATGGAGCAGCTCCACATCCAGTGGATGGACCTGCCCGGACCGACGGACGTCATGTCCTTCCCGATGGACGAGCTGCGCCCGCCGTCGAAGGACGACGAGGAGCCCCCGCAGGGCCTCCTCGGCGACATCGTGCTCTGCCCCGAGGTCGCCACCCAGCAGGGCAAGGACGCGCCGACGCAGCACTCCATGGACGAGGAGCTCCAGCTCCTCACCGTCCACGGGGTGCTGCACCTGCTCGGGTACGACCACGAGGAGCCGGACGAGAAGGCCGAGATGTTCGGCCTCCAGGCGGCGATCGTCGACGGCTGGCGCGCGGAGAAGGGTCTCACCGGCCCGTCCCCGGCGCCGACCGTCTCCTGACCCCGATGGACGCTTCGCTGATCTTCGGCGCGGTCGCGCTGGTCGTCGTCGCCTGGCTCGCCGCCTGCGCCGAGGCCGGTCTCGCCCGCGTCTCCAGCTTCCGCGCCGCCGAGGCCGTCCGGTCCGGGCGGCGCGGCTCGGAGAAGCTCGCCCAGGTCGCCTCCGACCCGACCCGCTACCTCAACGTGGCGCTGCTCGTCCGCGTCGCCTGCGAGATGGCGGCCGGCGTCCTCGTCACGTACGCCTGCCTGGAGGCCTTCCCGGAGACCTGGGAGGCACTCCTCGTCGCCATCGCCGTGATGGTCCTCGTCTCGTACGTGGCCGTCGGCGTCTCGCCGCGCACCATCGGCCGCCAGCACCCGCTGAACACGGCGACCGCCGCCGCGTACGTGCTGCTGCCGCTGGCCCGGATCATGGGCCCGATCCCGCAGCTGCTCATCCTCATCGGCAACGCGCTGACCCCGGGCAAGGGCTTCCGCAAGGGCCCCTTCGCCTCCGAGGCCGAGCTGCGGGCCATGGTCGACCTCGCCGAGCAGGAGTCGCTGATCGAGGACGAGGAGCGCCGGATGGTGCACTCGGTCTTCGAGCTGGGCGACACCCTCGTCCGCGAGGTGATGGTGCCCCGGACCGATCTCATCTGCATCGAGCGGTACAAGACGATCCGTCAGGCCCTCACCCTCGCACTGCGCTCCGGCTTCTCCCGGATACCGGTCACCGGCGAGAACGAGGACGACATCGTCGGCATCGTCTACCTGAAGGACCTGGTCCGCCGGACCCACATCAACCGGGACTCCGAGGCCGACCTGGTGTCCACCGCGATGCGGCCCGCCGCCTTCGTGCCCGACACCAAGAACGCCGGCGACCTGCTGCGCGAGATGCAGCAGGAGCGCAACCACGTCGCCGTCGTCATCGACGAGTACGGCGGCACGGCCGGCATCGTCACCATCGAGGACATCCTCGAGGAGATCGTCGGCGAGATCACCGACGAGTACGACCGGGAGCTGCCGCCCGTCGAGAAGCTCGGCGAGGACCGCTACCGGGTCACCGCCCGCCTCGACGTCGGCGACCTCGGCGAGCTGTACGGCTTCGGCCCCGACGAGTACGACGACGAGGACGTGGAGACCGTCGGCGGTCTGCTCGCCAAGGCCCTCGGCCGGGTCCCGATCTCGGGCGCCAGGGCGGTCGTGGAGCTGCCGGACGGACGCTCGCTGCGGCTGACGGCCGAGGCCCCCGCCGGCCGGCGGAACAAGATCGTCACCGTACTCGTGGAACCGCTGGAACCGGAGGAGAAGCCGGAATGACCCCCGACGAGCTGCGCGCCCTCTGCCTGGACTTCAACGACGCGGCGGAGGAGTTCCCGTTCGGTCCGGGCGTCTCCGTCTTCAAGGTCGCCGGGAAGATGTTCGCGCTCTCGTGGCTCGACGCCGAGCCGCTGCGGGTCAACCTCAAGTGCGACCCGGACGAGGCCGTACGGCTCCGCGAGGAGCACCCGGCGATCGCTCCCGGCTATCACATGAACAAGCGGCACTGGAACACCGTGACCGTCGAAGAGCTCCCGGACCGGATGGTCCGGGAGCTCGTCGAGGACTCGTACGACCTGGTGGTCGCGGGTCTGCCGAAGGCCGTACGGCTCCGCCTCGACAGGCCGTAGTCCAGGCCGAGGCCGTACGGCTCCGGCCCTGGCCGGCCGTGGCCGAGGCGGAGGTCGTGCGGCTCCGGACCTCGCCGGCCGCGGTTCAGGACCGGCGCCGCAGGCCGAGGGCGACCAGGGCCGCCGCGCCCAGCACGATCGCCGCGTCCAGGGCGATGACCGTGCGGACACCGGCGAAGAGGTCCGTGCCGGTGGTGGCGAGCACCCCGAGCAGCGGGATGCCGACGGTGAGACCGACCTGCTGGGTGGTGGTGACCAGACCGGTCGCGAGCCCCTGCTCCTCGTCGCGGACGCCGGAGGTGACGGTCACGCCGTACGAGATGATCGCGCCGAGGTGCAGCATCGACGCCAGGGAGACGGCCACGGTCGCCAGGACCGCGCCGGACTCCCGGCCGATGCCGAGGATCGCGGCGGTGAGCAGGCCCTGACCGGCGAGCGAGACCACCAGGGTGCGGTGGGCCCCGATCCGGCCGATCACCTTCGGGGTGATCATGCCGGCGAGGACCGAGAAGGCGCCCTGGACGCCGAAGACGATGCCGGAGGCGAAGGCCGAGAGGCCGAGGGTCTCCTGCAGGTACAGGGTCAGGACGAAGACGATCGTCGACATCATCGAGAAGGTGACCAGACCGCCCACGTTGCCGAAGGCGACGGTACGGCGGCGCAGCACCGGCAGCGAGACCAGCGGGGCCGGGTGCCGGGACTCGATCACGCCGAAGGCCACGAGCAGCAGGACGCCCAGGGCGAGGGTGACCGGAACGTCCACGCCGCCGAAGCCGCGCTCGGCCGCCGTCGTCAGGGCGTAGATCAGGGAGAGCAGACCGCCGGTGACGGTCATCGCACCGGGCACGTCGAGGCGGGGCCGCTCGGGGGTGCGGGACTCGGGCAGCAGGCCCGGGGCGAGCGGCAGCACGATCAGCGTGAAGACGGCGAGCAGGGCCATCGTGGAGCGCCAGCCGAGGGTGTCGGTCATGACGCCGCCGAGCACCATGCCGATGGTGAAGCCGAGGGACATCAGGGTGCCGGAGATGCCGAGCGCCCTGGCCCGCAGCGGGCCCTCGGGGAAGACGGTGGTGAGCAGCGCCATGCCCGTCGGCACGATCGCCGCCGCGCCCAGGCCCTGGAGGGCCCGGCCGGCGAGGAAGGCGCCGGGGCTCCAGGCGAGGGTGGCGAGCAGGGAGGCCGCGCCGAAGAGCACGAGGCCGGAGAGGAAGAGCTTCTTGCGGCCGAAGAGGTCGCCGATCCGGCCGAAGAGCAGCAGGAAGCCGCCGGAGGGCAGGGCGAAGGCGGTGACCGCCCACTGGAGGGCGGACGGGTCGAAGCGCAGGTCGGCGCCGAGGACGGGCAGGGCGACGTTCAGGACGGAGAAGTCGAGCGCCACCATGAACTGGGCGGCGCACAGGACGAAGAGGACGAGCCGGTCGCGGCCGGTGAGGGCCGGGGGAGCGGCCGGGGCGGCGGAGGCGCCGGAGGCAGAGGGGGAGGTGGGGGACTCGGGCGGGGTGGTCGTCGTTGCCATGCCCCCACCTTCGGCGGACGGGAACAATGCCGGGGAGCGGGTACTTATCCTGTTGGTCGCACCACCAGGCATCCACCATGCGTCCAGGGGGAGGAAGCACACGTGGCCACCGCTCTCGAGAGCACCAGCGCGAAGCAGCACCGACTCGGCGAACTGCGCGAGTTCCTGATGAGCCGTCGGGCCCGGGTCAGCCCGGCCGAGGCGGGACTCCCGGACGGCGGCGCGCGCCGCCGCACCCCGGGCCTGCGCCGTGAGGAGGTCGCGGTCCTCGCGGGCGTCGGGGTCTCCTGGTACCAGTGGCTGGAGCAGGGCCGGGACATCACGGTCTCCCCGCAGGTCCTCGACTCGGTGGCGCGGGTGCTGCGGCTGAGCCCGGCCGAGCGGCGCCATCTGTACGTCCTGGCGGCGCTGAACCCGCCGCCGCTGGAGGCGGCCCCGGAGGACCTGGACATGTGCCAGGGTCTGCGGCGGCTCATCGACGCGTGGATGCCGTTCCCGGCGCACATCATGGACCAGTACTGGAACACCGTGATGTGGAACGACGCGGCGGCGATCGTGCTCGGCATGCGCAAGGAGATCGTGCAGAACTGCCTGACCGCGTTCTTCACGGACCCGCTGTACCGCTCGCGGTCGACGCGCTGGGAGGAGCTGGCGCCGAAGGTCGTGGCGCAGTTCCGCTCGGCGTGCTCCGAGTGCCCGGACGACGAGGGCTTCCGGGCGGTGGTCGAGGAGGCCAAGGAGCTCAGCCCGGAGTTCGCGGAGCTGTGGGAGCGGCGGGACATCCTGCCGGGCGGCCAGAACCGCAAGGAGATGGAGCACCCGCTGGTCGGCACGCTGGTCGTCGAGTCCACCCAGCTCAGGGTCCCGGCCCGCCCGGACCTGGTCATCGTGATGCACACCCCGCTCCCGGAGGCGGACACGGCCGAGAAGCTGGAGTGGCTGGTCTCGCCGGAGGGGCGCCGCGGGGCGATGTACCCGGTCGCGGGCTGAGACCCGGGCGGGTCGCGGGCTGAGACGGATCCGGGTGCACCCGGACCCCGACCTATGCTCGGTCCATGACACTCAGCAGCGAGCACGGCGACCTCGGCGCCGAGGACCTCAAGATCATCACCCTTGCGCGGAGCGCCCGCGCCCGCAACGGCGTGCCCGAGGGCGCGGCCGTGCGCGACGAGACGGGCCGCACCTATGTGGCCGGCACCGTGGAGCTGGAGTCGCTCAAGCTGAGCGCGCTGCAGACCGCGGTCGCGATGGCCGTGGCCAGCGGTGCCGAGTCCCTGGAGGCGGCGGCCGTGGTGTCGAACGCCGAGGCCGCGTCGGACGACGACCGCGCGGCGGTACGGGACCTGGGCGGGCCGGAGACCCCGGTGCTGCTCGCCGGCCCCGACGGCAAGCTGCGCGCGGCGGTCACCGCCGGCTGAGCCGAGCGGCGGGAACAGGGCGGCGAGGCATCCGGCGGAGTGCCGGGATCAGGACAGCGAGGGTCCGGCGGCGCGCCGGGCCCTCGTGCCTTTGTGTGTTTGTGAAGGATCACCGCATCTTCTCTTGCCTTCCCCGGCGGTCTGCGCGTCAATGACAGCGGTTCGTCCGACGGACCGTCAGATCTACCGTCAGATCTCCATGTTCACGCAGTGCCCGCACCCCTGCGTTCGGTATCGGAAGGGGTTCGAACCCGCCATGAGAAGCAGAAGCACCTTAGGGGCCGTCGCGGTACTCACCGGGGCGCTCGCCGCCGCCGGACTCGCCTTCGCCCCGGCGGCCGGCGCCGTCTCGCCGGGCACGGCCACGGCGACGTACGACTGCGGCAGCTGGGGCGGTGGCACCGCCACCCTCACGGCCACGCAGAGCGGCACCGCCGCGACCATCAAGCTCACCTCGGCCATCACGACGCCGATCGCGGTCGGCGCCGACCAGATCAGCGCCACCCTGACGATGGCCAAGGGCGGCGGCGGCACCCGGGTCTTCACCGGGAAGAAGAACCCGGCGCTCGGTGCCGGGCAGTCCGTCGTCATCGGCCCGCTCGGCGGGACCGTGGCCTCGGGCGACAGCCTCAACTCGTACTTCGCGGGGGTCGCCCTCAAGATGGTGATCTTCGGGGTCACGGTGAACTGTGACGCGGTGACCTCGCAGTCGCCGGGCCCGTTCGTCTTCAGCTGAGCCCCGTCCCCACCCGGACCGGTGTCGCCTTCGGCGGCGCCGGTCTCTGTCGTGACCTGCGGAAACGACGGAAATCCGCCGATCTTGACATTATCTGATGGGTCATCAGTCGAGGGAACTCGATTCCATTGACTTCTCTCCGCCCGCAGCCGTCAATGGCGCCCACTCATCCCTCAGGAGGGGGCACACCATGGCATTCACCCGATCCCGGGCGGCGGCCCGAAGACGGCGCTGGACCGCCGTCCTCGGCGTCACCGCCCTCGCGGCCGCCGGCACGGGCGCGCTCGCCGCCCCGGCCGGCGCGACGACCACCTCGCAGTCGGTGGACTTCCAGACCCGCTGCGTCCCGCCGCCGATCGCCGGCATCCCGCCCATCGAGGGCACCACCACCGCCCGGATCACGGTCGACAAGGCCAGTCCCAAGGTCGGCGAGACCGTGACCGTGACCTACACAGTCACCAAGCCCGCCGCGTCCAACCCCGTCGACCTCGCGCTCCCGGCCGACATCATGACGCCCAGCGGCAAGGTGGCCCTCGGCGGCGCCCAGACCGGCACGGTCACCGTCACCGGCCCCAAGAAGAACCCGCCGGTCCCCGGCAAGGGCTCCTTCCCGGCCTTCTCCATGACGGGCACCTTCACCGCCACCGAGGCCGGGTCGATCACCCTCTCGCCCGGCGACTACAACATCCACACCAGCTACCTCATGGAGCTGGACACCCCCTGTACGGTGCTCAACCCGCCCGCCCCGGTCTCCGAGACGGTCGTCGCGAGCCCCGTGACCAGTCCCAACACCCGCGCGCTCCAGCTCGACAGCGCCTCCGGCGACCCGGGCGTCCGGGTCACCGTCACCGGCTCGAAGTTCACCCCGCTCACCGAGGTCACCGTCGTCGGCCGCGCCGGAGCGGCGGAGACCGCCGACAAGATGACCGTCACCACCGACAGCGAGGGCGGTTTCGCCGCGCGACTGAAGGTGAACGACCCGGCGACCACCGGGATCGTGGCATACGAGGGTGCGGTCTGGGATCCCGAGAAGGGCGCGGGTCCCGCCGCGTACAAGGTCGTCGTGCCGGCGCCGCCGAACAGCCAGACGATCACCGCGGCCGTCACGGCGGGCGAGCTGTCCATGACGCAGGCCGGGGACGCCGTCCAGCTGTCCTCCGTCGACTTCGGCGCGGGCGGCGCGGCCACCGGCGCACTGCAGACGGTGACAGTCAAGGACTTCCGCGGCGGCCCCGCCGGCTGGTCCCTGACGGGCAAGGTCACCGACTTCACCGGCCCCGGCGGCGCCATCGGCGGCGACAAGCTCAGCTGGACCCCCGCCTGCACCGCCAAGGCCGGCAGCCCCAGCGCCTGCGCGGCCGGCTCGGCGGGACCGGTCGGCAGCGGCGGCGCGACCCTCGCCTCCACCCCGAACGGCACCCTCACGGGCGGCGAGTTCACCGTCGACGCGCAGCTCTCCCTCGACGTCCCGGCGTTCACCGCGCCCGGCGCGTACGCGGGCGTGCTCACGCTGACCCTGTCCTGACCGTCCCGCGGGCCGGGCGCGCACCCGGCCGGCCCGCTCCGCCATCCGCACCCCCGGGGGGTCCGCACCCGTGCGCACGAAGCCGTACGTCCTCCTCCTGAGCACGCTGAGCGCCCTCGCCGTGCTGCTCGGCCTCGCGCCGGGCGCCCGGGCCGCCGAGAACGGCGAGTGGGCCGTCTACCCGGCCGCCTCGAAGCTCGGCGGCCGCCCGTACTTCTACCTCTCCGCCGATCCCGGCACGACGCTCACCGACCGCGTCACCGTGGCCAACAAGACGTCCGCCCCGCTCACCTTCCGGCTGTACGGCGCCGACGCCTACAACACCGACCGGGACGGCGGCTTCGCCGTCCGCACCCGGCAGGAGAAGCAGACCGGCGCCGGAGCCTGGATCAAGCCCGAGCGGACCCGGATCACCGTCCCGGCCCGCTCCGCCGTCACCGTCCCCTACACCCTGACCGTCCCCGCCGACGCCGACCCCGGCGACCATCCCGGGGCCCTCGTCGCCCTCGACGAGCGGATCGCCCGGGGCGGGAAGGGCTCCGTCGCCGTCGGCGTCCAGCGCGCGGTCGGCGCCCGCGTCTACCTCCGGGTCAACGGGCCGACCGTCCCCGCCCTCGCCGTCGAGGACGTCACCCTCGACCAGGACCGGCCGCTGGTCCCCGGCACGCGCACGAGCAGCGCCCTCGTCTCGTACACCCTGCACAACCGGGGCAACGTCACCCTCAACCCCAAGGTCGTCCTGAAGGCCCGGGGCCTCTTCGGCCGCACCCTCCTCGACCGCGACCTGGTCAAGGTGCCGGCCGAGCTGCTGCCCCGCCAGAAGATCCGGCTCACCGAGCGCTGGACCGGCTCCCCGCAGCTCGACTGGGGCGACGTGACGCTCACCGCCACCGCGAAGGACGTCAGGGAGACCGGCACCGTGTCCTTCCTGGCCCTGCCCTGGCTCGCCGCCGCGGTCCTCGTCGTGGGCGGCGCGGCCGGGCTCCACGGCCTGCGGATACGCCGCCGCCGGGCACTGAGTGCGTGACGCGGGCGCTCATCGGGGACAATGGCCCCCATGAGCGCTCGCAACCAAGAAACCGAAGCCGTCCACCGGGCCGGCTTCGCCTGCTTCGTCGGCCGCCCCAACGCGGGCAAGTCCACCCTCACGAACGCTCTGGTCGGCCAGAAGGTGGCCATCACCTCGAACCGGCCGCAGACCACCCGGCACACCGTCCGCGGCATCGTGCACCGCCCGGACGCGCAGCTGATCCTGGTCGACACCCCCGGCCTCCACAAGCCGCGCACCCTCCTCGGCGAGCGGCTCAACGACGTCGTGCGCACCACCTGGGCCGAGGTCGACGTCATCGGCTTCTGCCTGCCCGCCGACCAGAAGCTCGGCCCCGGCGACCGCTTCATCGCCAAGGAGCTCGCCGGGATCAAGAAGACCCCGAAGGTCGCGATCATCACCAAGACCGACCTGGTCGACTCCAAGACGCTCGCCGAGCAGCTCATCGCGATCGACCAGCTCGGCAAGGAGCTCGGCTTCGAGTGGCAGGAGATCGTCCCGGTCTCGGCCGTCGGCGACAAGCAGGTCCAGCTCGTCGCCGACCTGCTCATCCCGCTCCTGCCGGAGTCCCCGCCGCTCTACCCGGAGGGCGACCTCACGGACGAGCCGGAGCAGGTCATGGTCGCGGAGCTGATCCGCGAGGCCGCGCTCGAAGGCGTACGGGACGAGCTGCCGCACTCGATCGCGGTGGTCGTCGAGGAGATGATCCCGCGCGAGAACCGCCCGGCGGACCGGCCGCTGCTCGACATCCACGCGAACGTGTACATCGAGCGCCCCAGCCAGAAGGGCATCATCATCGGCCCCAAGGGCAGCCGCCTCAAGGAGGTCGGCATGAAGTCCCGCAAGCACATCGAGGCGCTCCTCGGCACCCCGGTCTTCCTCGACCTCCACGTGAAGGTCGCGAAGGACTGGCAGCGCGACCCGAAGCAGCTGCGCAAGCTGGGGTTCTAGGGGCCGCGCCACCGTCCGGCCGGAGGCCGGCGCAGCCGTGCGAAGCCCGCGAGGCCCCCTGGGGCCTCGCGGTGCGAGGACGGCAGTGAAGAGAGGTCCCGAAGCAGCTGCGCAAGCTGGGCTTCTAGGCCCGTAAGGGCTCAGGCGCCTTCCTTGAGGACCCTCGTGACGAGGGTCCTCTGGGCGTCCGTGAGGTGGGGGTCGCGGCAGTGGGCCGTGCGGCCGTCGACGGTGATCTCGTACGAGAAGCCGTCCGGCACGCCCCGGCCGCCGCCGTCGTCGCCGTCCGCGAGGGCGGCGGCGGTGAGGGACTCCCACTCGGGTCCCGAGACCTCCACCTCCGCCGACCGCTCGATGCCCGCGAAACCGCCCGTGCGCCGCACTCGAATCCGCATGGGCCCTGTCTACCAGGCGGTCACTCGGCGGGCACCCCCACCGCCGTCCAGGCCTTCAGGACGGCCTGGATCTCCTCCCCGTCGCCGAACCGCGCCTTCGCCGCCGCCGCGGTGGCCCGCGCGAACTCCGAGAAGCGGGCCTCCCCGGTCAGCGTGCCGCCGGTCATCACGTCGTACCAGATCTGTCCGGCCCGCTCCCAGGCGTTCCCGCCGAGCTCGGTGGCCAGCAGGTAGAAGGCGTGGTTGGGGATGCCGGAGTTGATGTGCACGCCGCCGTTGTCGGAGCTGGTGCGCACGTAGTCGGCCATGGTGGCCGGCTGCGGGTCCTTGCCGAGGACGTCGTCGTCGTAGGCCGTGCCAGGCTCCTTCATGGAGCGCAGCGCGACGCCGTTGTCGACGGCGGGGCCGAGGAGCCCGGCGCCGATCAGCCAGTCGGCCTGGGCGGCGCTCTGGCCCAGCGCGTACTGCTTCACGAGCGAGCCGAAGACGTCGGAGACCGACTCGTTGAGCGCCCCGGCCTGGCCGTAGTAGGCGAGGTCGGCGGTGTGCTGGGTGAAGCCGTGCGCCAGCTCGTGGCCGATGACGTCGACGGGGAGCGTGAAGTCGAGGAACAGCTCGCCGTCGCCGTCGCCGAACACCATCTGCTCGCCGTTCCAGAAGGCGTTGTCGTACTTCTCGTCGAAGTGGACGCTCGCGAGGAGCGGCATGCCCGCGCCGTCGATCGAGCGGTGGCCGTAGACCTTCGCGAAGAGGTCGAAGGTCGCGCCGAGCCCGGCGTAGGCACGGTTCACGGTGGCGTCCCGCACCGCGGCGTCCCCCTCGGCGCGCACCTGGTCGCCGGGCAGCTCCGTGCGGTTCCGGGCGTCGTAGACGGTGCGCTTCGGCTTGTCGGAGGGCCCGGCGTCCGCGGGGGCGGCCGGCCCCTGCGCGCGCGCCGTGCGCTGCGCCGTGTCCACCAGGAGCGTGCGCCGTGCGGCCTCGGAGATCGCCGGGTCGTCGGACTCGGCGAGCCGCTCCAGGAGGTGCGGCGGGACGATCGTGCAGAAGGCGGGCGAGTGCTGATTCATTCCTCGAATGTGGCACTGTGTGACGTGGCTGTCACGGGCTGAGACAAGGATTGGCGAAATGGAGTGATAGGTCACCTTTCGCCCTTGACGTGGCCGCCGTCCCGCATACTGAAACAGGACGTCCGCCTTCCACGGACCTGGGCTATGGTGACGCACATCATGCGTTTCGGGCTGCTTCTCCTTAGCTGCCGCGGCGAGGGCCTGTAGTCGTAGGCCGACCCCCTCCCCGCGGGACCTGGTGTTGCGTTCGACAGTCGGCCGTCCTTCTTGCTGGACCCGAGGAGCCCTACGCAATGTCTCAGTCGCCTTTCGTCAGCCGCCCCACGCCGATCACCAACGCGACCCACACGCAGCAGCCGTCCGGGATGCCGATCCACAAGTACGGCCAGTACGAGGCCGTGGTCATCCCCGACCGGACCTGGCCCGAGAAGCGCATCACCAAGGCGCCCCGCTGGCTGTCCACCGACCTGCGCGACGGCAACCAGGCCCTGATCGACCCGATGTCCCCGGCCCGCAAGCGCGAGATGTTCGACCTGCTCGTACGCATGGGCTACAAGGAGATCGAGGTCGGCTTCCCGTCCTCCGGCGAGACCGACTTCGCGTTCGTGCGCTCCATCATCGAAGAGGGCGCGATTCCGGACGACGTCACCATCTCCGTCCTGACCCAGGCCCGCGAGGACCTGATCGAGCGGACCGTGGAGTCCCTGAAGGGCGCCAAGCGCGCCACCGTCCACCTGTACAACGCGACCGCGCCCACCTTCCGCCGGGTCGTCTTCCGCGGCTCGAAGGAGCAGATCAAGCAGATCGCCGTGGACGGCACGCGGCTGGTGATGGAGTACGCGGAGAAGCTGCTGGGCCCGGAGACCACCTTCGGCTACCAGTACAGCCCCGAGATCTTCACCGACACCGAGCTGGACTTCGCCCTGGAGGTCTGCGAGGCGGTCTGTGACGTCTGGCAGCCCGGCCCGGGCCGCGAGATCATCCTCAACCTGCCCGCCACCGTGGAGCGTTCGACGCCGTCCACGCACGCGGACCGGTTCGAGTGGATGGCCCGGAACCTGACCCGCCGCGAGCACATCTGCATCTCCGTCCACCCGCACAACGACCGCGGCACCGCCGTGGCGGCGGCCGAGCTGGCGATCATGGCCGGTGCCGACCGCGTCGAGGGCTGCCTGTTCGGCCAGGGCGAGCGGACCGGCAACGTCGACCTGGTGACGCTGGGCATGAACCTGTTCTCGCAGGGCGTCGACCCGCAGATCGACTTCTCCCAGATCGACGAGATCCGTCGCACCTCCGAGTACTGCAACCAGATGGAGGTCCACCCGCGCCACCCCTACGCGGGCGACCTGGTCTACACCGCCTTCTCCGGCTCCCACCAGGACGCCATCAAGAAGGGCTTCGACGCCATGGAGGCCGACGCGGCCGCCCAGGGCAAGACCGTCGACGAGATCGAGTGGGCCGTGCCGTACCTGCCGATCGACCCGAAGGACGTCGGCCGCTCCTACGAGGCCGTCATCCGGGTCAACTCGCAGTCCGGCAAGGGCGGCATCGCGTACGTCCTGAAGAACGACCACAAGCTGGACCTGCCCCGCCGGATGCAGATCGAGTTCTCGAAGATCATCCAGCAGAAGACCGACAGCGAGGGCGGCGAGGTCACGCCGGCCGCGATCTGGGCCGTCTTCCAGGACGAGTACCTGCCCAACCCGGACAACTCTGCGGCTCGTTGGGGGCGCATCCAGCTGCGCTCCGGCCAGACCACCTCCGACACCGACGGCACGGACACCCTGACCGTCGAGGCGGTCGTCGACGGCGTCGACACCGTCCTGACGGGCTCCGGCAACGGTCCGATCTCCGCGTTCTTCGCCGCGCTGCAGTCCATCGGCGTCGACGCCCGCCTGCTGGACTACCAGGAGCACACGATGAGCGAGGGCGCCTCCGCGCAGGCCGCCTCGTACATCGAGTGCGCCATCGACGGCAAGGTCCTGTGGGGCATCGGCATCGACGCCAACACCACCCGCGCCTCCCTGAAGGCGGTCATCTCGGCGGTCAACCGCTCCGCCCGCTGACCCCCCGGTCCCCGGGCCGCCCCGCACCCGGCGAAGGGTGCGGGGCGGCCTCTTTTGTGACCTGCGTCACGGCTTCAGGTTCGCTTAAGGAACATTGTTCAGAGCTGCCGGAATCACCGTCATATGAGGGGAGTTGACGCCACATCGGCGTCTGGCGGAAGGTCGGCTCGTCCACTCGGACACTCTTT
Source organism: Streptomyces sp. NPDC006197 (assembly GCF_040613865.1). Lineage (NCBI taxonomy): Bacteria > Bacillati > Actinomycetota > Actinomycetes > Kitasatosporales > Streptomycetaceae > Streptomyces > Streptomyces sp. NPDC006197. Next base: position 15,878 of record NZ_JBEXSZ010000043.1, read on the forward strand.
CTCCACACTCCCCGACCTGGAGCTCGCATGCGCACGACCGCTGCCGTGGCCGCCGTCCTCGCGGTGACCGGTGCCGCCCTCACCTGGGCCCCCGCCGCCTCCGCCACCACCGCGGAGTGCGCGCCGCGGCCGCTCGGCACGGCCGGTCTGTACGCCGAGTTCGTCGAGAAGGACTCCGTCCGCCACTCCGACTCCGAGGGCGCGGTCGCGGTCGGCGGCGACGCCACCTTCGGCGCCCCGGGCCGGTCCGGCTTCTCCGTCGGCTCCCGCCTCTCCGACGCCGACCTCGCGAAGCTGCCCGGCGGGCACAGCCTCGTCGTCGGCGGCACGCTCAAGGCCAACGGCGTGGTCCTGGTGAAGGGGTCCGGCACCGCCGGCAAGGTCGTGGACAACTCCGGGGGCAAGGGCTTCGACGTCGACGGCGACAAGGTCGGGACCGGGCCCTCCCCGATCGACTTCGGCAAGGAGTTCACCGAGCTGCGCAGGCTCTCCACCGGCTGGGCGGGCGAGCGGCCCAACGGCGAGGTGGCCGCCGACGGGCGGGGCCTCCACCTCACCGGTACCGACGCGAAGCTGAACGTCTTCGCCGTGAGCAGCGCCGACCTGGAGAAGGCCGGCGAGATCCACCTCAAGGTCCCGGTCGGCTCCTCCACCCTCGTGAACGTCGTCGGCACCTCGTACGACATGCGGACGAAGCCCACCTCCGGCGTGTGGATCTGGGACGGCACCGCGTACGTCCAGGACGACTACGACCAGCACACCGACGGCCACAAGAGCATCCGCTCCCAGCTGCTCTGGAACTTCCCGCAGGCCGAGACCGTCAGGAAGAACTCCGCCGCCTGGCCGGGCACGATCCTCGCGCCGAACGCCGCCGTCACCATGACCAGCGGACACATCAACGGCTCCGTCATCGCCGAGTCGCTGGACACCGTCCCCGGCGCCGAGACCCACCAGATGAACTTCACCGGCTGCCTCCCGAAGGAGGCGACCTCCGGTCCGGTCGTCACCCCCGAGAAGCCCGAGCCGACCGACACCCCCGCGCCCACCCCCAGCCAGGGCGGGGCGACGCCGGGCGCCCCCGGGACCCCCTCGGCCTCCGCGTCCCCCTCCACCCCGGCCACCCCGTCCCCGACCGCTCCCGGTGAGGCCACCCCGGCTCCGTCCGCCACCCCGGAGGGTGATCTCGCGACGACCGGTTCGGCCATCGGGCCCGGGGCGATCGGCGCCGCCGTGGCCGCCGTCGCCGTCGGCGGAGGCTTCCTGGCCTTTGCGAAGCGCCGCCGCCGCGCTTCCTGAGGCCTCCCGAACCGGTGACGTGTCTCGGCCATCTCCACGGCGAAGTCCTGACGAGGTGCTGACGTCACATCAAGGATGTGGCTAACATCACGCCAACGCCGGCAGTGCAGCCGGGCCGTTGAGGAGGTGCGTGTGCGGTCTGCCCGGAATTCACGTGGTGGGAAGGTGACCGTCTGCGGGATCCGCACCTCATGGAACACCGTCGGAGACGGCGAGTTCTTCTGCGAGGAGTGCGGGGGCGACCGCAACTACCGGCGGCGCACCGGCCGCCGCAGGTTCGCCGTCCTGGGCGTCCCCGTCCTGCCCCGGGGCTGTACCGGCCCCGTCGTCGAGTGCGCGGCCTGTCACACGCACTTCGGTACGGAGGTGCTCGACCACCCGACGACGAGCCGCTTCTCCGCGATGCTGCGGGACGCCGTGCACACCGTCGCCCTCGCCGTCCTCGCGGCCGGCGGCACCGAATCCCGCGAGGTCCTGGACAGGGCCGTCACCGCCGTCCGGTCCGCCGGCTTCGACGAGTGCACGGCCGTCCAGCTCGTCGACCTCGTCGAGGCGCTGGAGGCCGACACCGGACGCTTCATGCCCGAGGTGAACCCCGAGGGGACGCTCCTGTCGATCGAGCTCCACGAGGCCCTGGAGCCGCTCTCCCCGCACCTGGCGCCCGCCGGGCGGGAGTCGATCCTGCTCCAGGCCGCCCGGATCGCCCTCGCGGACGGGGCCTACACCCCGGCCGAGACGGAGGTCCTCGGGACCGTCGGCAACGCCCTCGCGCTCGCCCCCGAGGACACCGTCCGCCTGCTGGCCTCGGCCCGGACGGTGCCGTAGCCGGTCCTGGTCGTCGGTGTCGCGGCCGCACGGCGGGTGGGCCGGGGCGTCAGATCAGGTCGTGGGCGTACGCGTAGGCCGTGGCCGCCGCGCGGGAGCCGACGCCCAGCTTCGCGAAGACGTTGTGCAGGTGCCGCGCCACCGTGTGCTCGCCGATCACCAGCGCCCGCGCGATGTCCTTGTTCGTCCGGCCCGAGGCGACCAGGCGCAGCACCTCCGCCTCCCGGGCCGTCAGCCCGCCCGGCAACCGTCGACGCGCCCCGCCGGTCAGCAGCGCCGCCGCCCGCCGGGCGTCCGGCCCGGCCCCGAGCCGCTCGAACACCGCCCGCGCCGCGCCCAGCTCCAGGCGGGCCCCCTCCTCGTCGCCCACCGTCCGGTAGGCCGCCGCGAGCAGCATCCGTACCCGCGCCGCCTCGTACGGCACGCGCAGCTCCAGCCAGCCGGCGAGCGCCCGGCGCAGCAGCCGCAGCGCGGGCTCCGGCCGGGCCTCCGCCAGGGCCACCGCGCCCCGCGCCGTGTCGGCCGTCGCCCGCAGCAGCGGTACGTCCCCGGCCAGTACTTCGAGCTCCGCCGCCGCGCCCGCCGCCCCCGGCACGTCACGGACCGCCAGGGCCACCTCGGTACGGGCGGCGAGCAGCCGGGCCCGGCCGAGGAGGTCGTGGCGGGGACCGCTCCGGCAGGCGAGCGCCAGGTCGACGCCGGCCACGGCGGCCTCGGCCCGGCCCTGGGCGAGGCGCAGCAGCGCGAGGCCCGGCTGCGGGATCCGGCCCAGCTCGTGGGCGTGCGCGTACGAGACGGCGGCCTCCTCCAGGCGGCCCTGGCGCCGCTGGACGTCCCCGGCGGCGTAGTACGCGGCGGCCGCCGACTCCAGGCGGTCCATCGGCACCTCCCGGGACGCCTGCCGGGCCTCCGCCTCCGCGAGCGCCCACGCCCCGAGGAGGTCGAGCACCACGACCCGGTGCGCCCGGCACACGCCCCGGAAGGGGTTCTCGCCGGAGGGCGCGGCACCGAGCGGCGGCGTCCCCCCGTCGTGGCGGCCCGTCCACGGCGGGGCGCACCACTCCATCGCCGCGTTCGTCCACTCCACGGCGCGGGCGAAGTCCGCGGACTCCATGCACCGGGCGATGGCCAGGCAGTACAGGAAGCCCGTGAACACGCCGCCCAGTTCGCCCGCCGTCACCGCGCCCATCGCCTCGTCGAGGTGGGCCAGGGCCTCGGTGCGGCGGCCCTGGGCGAGGAGGGCCGCGGCGGTGGCCTGGCGGGCGAGGGCCAGCAGGTCGGGGCTCTCGGCGCGGAGGGCGAGGCGGGTCATACGGCCGGTCGCCGCGAGGGCCGCCGCGTGGTCGCCGCGGGCGGTGGCCTCCTCGGCGTCCGTCCAGGCGAGGAAGCAGTGCCCGGGGCCGGGCGGCAGGTCCTCCAGGTGGTGCCGGGCGCGGTGCAGCCAGCCGGCCGCGGCCGCGGGCCGCCCGAGGCCGGCGTACTCGTGGTGGAGCCACCAGGCGGCGAGGCCGGCGCCCCGGTGGTCATGGGCCGCGACGTACGCGGCGTGCGCCCGCAGCCGGGCGGCGACGGACTCGTCGACGTGCCCGGACCACCAGGCCGCGTCGGCGAGCACGTCGAGGTCCTCGGCGGTCAGGGCGCGCGTGGGGTGCCGGTCGGCCTCGCGCAGCAGCACGTACGCCTCGGCCCAGGACTCCCGGGCCGCCGCGGACCTCGCCCGCTCGACGGCGGGGGCCTGCTCGACGGGGACGGCCATCGCCGCTCACTTCCCTTCCGGCGTCCTTCCAGGATAGGAGCGCGTACGACCCCGGGCCCGTCGGCCGGGGGCCCGGGGCGGGAACGGGCCGGGCCTCACCGGAAACGGACCGGCTCCACCGGAAACGGACCGGGCCACGCCGGAAACGGGCCGGGCCCCCACCGGTGCGTGACCGGTGGGGGCCCGGGAAGCCGGGGCGGGTCCGTCAGCCGAGATCGACGCCGGACGCGCGGAGCATGTCCTCGCGCTCGACGATCTTCACGCGCTCGCGGCCCTGCGCCTCGCCGAGGGCCTTCTCGGCGGCGTCCAGGGCGTACCAGCCCTCCCAGGTCGTGTACGTGACGCCCTTGCCCTCCAGGAAGGACACGACCGCGTCCTCCTCCGGGGTCTCCGGGGCGAGCAGGCGTCCGTTCGCGAAGTCGTCCAGGAGGTTCGCGACGGTCTCGTTGGCGTCGCCCTTGGTGTGGCCGATGAGGCCGACGGGACCGCGCCGGATCCAGCCGGTGCAGTAGGTGGAGGCCATGTGCGCGCCGGTCTCCTCGATGACGCGGCCGCCCTCGTCCGGGATGGTGCCGGAGACGGTGTCCCAGGGGATCTTGGGCAGCTCGTCGGAGAGGTAGCCGACGGCGCGGTACACGGCCTGGACGTCCCAGTCCGTGGTCCGGCCGGTGCCCTTGACGTTGCCGGTGCCGTCGAGCTCGGTGCGCTCGGTGCGCAGGCCGACGACCTGGCCGTCCTCGCCGAGGATCTCGACGGGGGACTCGAAGAAGTGCAGGAAGAGCTTGTGCGGGCGGTCGCCGACGTCGCGGATCGCCCAGTTCTCCAGGGTCTTGGCGACCATGTCGGTCTGCTTGTTCTTGCGGCGCTCGGCGATCGAGCCCTCGTCGTAGTCGATGTCCTCGGGGTTGACGATGACCTCGATGTTCGGCGAGTGGTCGAGCTCGCGCAGCTCCATGGGGCTGAACTTCGCCTGCGCCGGTCCGCGGCGGCCGAAGACGTGGATCTCGACGGCCTTGTTGGCCTTGAGGCCGTCGTAGACGTTGGCCGGGATCTCGGTGGGGAGGAGCTCGTCGGCCGTCTTGGCGAGGATGCGGGCGATGTCGAGCGCCACGTTGCCGACGCCGAGGACGGCGACCTTCTCGGCCTCCAGGGGCCAGGTGCGCGGCACGTCCGGGTGGCCGTCGTACCAGGAGGCGAAGTCGGCGGCGCCGTACGAGCCGTCCAGCTCGACGCCGGGTATGCGGAGCTCGCGGTCGAACATGGCGCCGGTGGAGAAGATCACCGCGTCGTAGAAGGAGCGCAGGTCGTCGAGGTGGACGTCGGTGCCGTAGTTCACGTTGCCGAAGAGGCGGACCTGCGGCTTGTCGAGGACCTGGTGGAGGGCGGTGATGATGCCCTTGATGCGGGGGTGGTCGGGGGCGACGCCGTAGCGGATCAGGCCGAAGGGCGCGGGCATCCGCTCGAAGAGGTCGATCGACACGCCCGGCTCGGCGGCGGCCTCGGACTTCAGCAGCGCATCGGCGGCGTAGATTCCGGCGGGGCCGGCGCCGACGATCGCGACCCGGAGGGGGCGGGGCATGACGGGGTTCCCTTCGCAAGCGACGTGGCGGCGAGGCCGCCGACACTTAGGCCACCCTAAATAACCCTGTGCGCGGAGAGGTACCCGCCCCCGGTCTATGGCCCCATAAGGTGATCTTATGACTTCCCAAAGTGCGACTAGGACCCGAAGGCGTCGGCCATGACGGCCACCAGCCCCGCCACGCCGCCGAGCCCGCCGACGAAGAGGAACGACCCCACCCAGATGTTCAGGCGTTGCATGAACCCCGGCCTCAGGGTGAAGACGTCCGCCGGGTCCTCCGGGTCGTAGGCGATCTCCAGGTACGGTCCGCCGCCGAAGTCGGTCACCGTACGGCTCATCCCGGCCGCGTCGACGTAGAGGTACGTCCCCGGCACGTTGGCCGGCCGGGCGAACTCCTTGACGCCGTGCCTGCGCACGCGCCGCCTGTGGGTCCATCCCCCCAGCTCCAGCAGGCCGCTCAGCAGGCACGCGGCCGTGATGCCCCCGATCGGGACGATCGCGACGGGGTAGATGCCGCCTCCCGCCACCCCGCCGATCACGGACAGTGCGACGATCACCGCGAGGGAGCCGAGCGCCCCCCACTTCAGCCGGCGCCGGGCCGACTGCTCCCAGCGCGTCTTGAAGGTCCTGAGGACGACGAGGGACCGGCCGTCGACCTCCTCGTCCGGTTCGAGCAGCAGCGAGTTCACGCCGTCGGCGAAGGCTGTGGCGGCGGCCTCGTGCACACCCTCGATCCGGTGGACCACCGGCGCGGCCCCGGCGGGGACTCGCAGCTCGACGGCGACGGACCCGCCGTCGGCCCGGACCCGGGCCACGGCCCGGCCGGGGATCGAGAGCTCGTCGTGGCGGCTCCGCAGGAGCAGTCCCTCGGGGACGGCGGTCAGGTCGGTGCCGCCGTGGCCCTTGAGGACGGGTATGGACGCGATGATCGACATGGCGGAGATCGTAGGGGTCCCGGTGGGGCCAGGAGGAGGGGTCGTGCGGAGCAGGTGGACGCTGGGAGACGAGAACCACGGGCAGGCGTGGTGGATACCGCTGGTCGTCGCGGTGCTGGCCGCCGCGACCTGGGGCCTGCTCGGGCTCGTCGAGGGCGGCTGCGAGGCCGGCCCACGGGGTGGCTGCGTCGCCGCCGACGGCTACAAGGCCAACGGCTGGGTGTTCTTCCTCGCCGCGATGCCGACGTATTTCGTCGTGGGCACCGGGCTCACTTCGAGGCACTGGCCGCCGGCGGTCGGTGTCGCCGTCGGCGGCGCGGTCTGCGCGGTGTACGTGCTGACGCAGGGGCGCACGCCGGCGCACCTGATCACCGCGAGCGTGCTGCTCGTCCTCGCGGTGCTCGCACCGGTGTCGGTCGGGCGCCGCAGGCGCCGCCCTGGCCGTTGCTGTAGGAGCTCTTGAACCACTGGGCGTTGCTCAGGTCGTACGCGCGCTGTGCACGCTTCACCACCGCCGGATCGTCCAGGAGCGTTCCCGAAAACGAGGTCTCTGTATAGGCCGTTGGCGGCTGGTCCAAGAACTCCATGAGCCTGAGTGAGCCGTCCATGGAGGCGTGTGCCCCCGTCGTGCGGGGCACCACCGTCGGCGCGAACTCGCACAGCTTCGTCGCCACCGCCTCCAGCTCCGCGACCTCCGAGAAATAAGACGCGTACGGCGACTTGTTGATGAGTTGGCGCCACGTCCGTTCGAAAATACCGCCGGTTTGTAGGACTTCGTCGATTCGGTTCGCCACATCCGGCTGTGGCTTTCGAATTCCCTGCTCGAACAGGCCGATGTACGCCCCCGAAACGAACACCCGTGCCCCGAGCTCCCCCTGTGTGAGCCCCGCCGCCTCCCTGCGCTCCTTCAGGACTTCCCCGAAGAACGCCCACGCGTCCTGCTGCTTGCCTTTGGCCATGAACCAACTCCTCAACCATACGGCCCAGTTGTACGGCCCGCCCGTCTGCCGATTCTACGGATCTGCCCTCACCCTGGAGAGGCGAAGCAGGAAATGGATTCAGAAAGGCATACGTTGGTGAAGGAAGACATCATGAAGGCGACCACGGGGGCAGTCGGAACCGCACAAGAGGCAGTGGCGGAATTGCGCGAGGCCCTCGCGAGGGCGGGAATCACCCTCCCCTCGCTCGGGCTCGACGTCGTCACGCTCGCCGCGGAGCCCCCGCGGCCGCTCGTGGAATTGGGATGCTGCACGGTGGAAACGGCCCGGCTCCTCGCCGCCGCCGTACTGCCGAGGGAGGAGGGTCGCTCATGACGCTGCCCATCGGGTCGTACGTCGTCGAGATCCGCACCGGACGGGTCGGGAGGCTCATGGGGCGCGAGGGCCCTTATGTCCAGATCCGTCCGCTGGGCGGCGGCCGGGAGTGGGACGTGGAGCCCGAGGGGGTGCGGGAGGCCACCACGGCGGAGCGGCTGAGCGCGGCCACGGCGCACGTCAACGCCCGGAGCCGGGGCGAGGTGCCGTGAGCCCGCCCGGGTGAACGCGGTCCGTTGGTCCATCCGCCGCGCCCGCGCTGCACACACCTCGCCGCACCGGTTACGTGGTCGCCACGAACCGGTTCGGGTTCGTCGACCACGAAAGGAGACGAGGTGTTCGGCATGGTGGGAAGAGGCCGGGTCGCGAGACCGGCCTACCGGCTGGCGGCGGTGTCCGCGGCGGCAGGGGCGTTGCTGGCGGGGGGACTCACGGGGGCGAGGGCCGCCGAGCCGGAGGGGCGGTACATCGTCGTCCTCGACGGCTCGGTACGCGGCCGGGCCGACTCGGTCGAGCGGGAGCACCGCCGCGACCACGGGGTGCGGGTGGGCTTCCGGTACCGGCACGCGCTGGTCGGGTACTCGGCGGTGGTGCCGGAGTCCCAGGTGGCCGCGCTGCGGGCGGACCCGAACGTGAAGGCGGTGGCGCCCGACCGGCCCGTGCACGCCGCCCAGCAGGTGCTGCCGACCGGGGTGGACCGGATCCAGGGCGACGCGAGCAGCGCGCTCTCCGGGAACGGGACGGGTGTCGTCGACACGGCGGTGGCGATCCTCGACACCGGGATCGACACCGGGCACCGCGATCTCAACGTGGCCGGCGGGATCAACTGCATGAACCTCTCGCGGCCCAACGACTACCGGGACAACAACGGCCACGGCACCCATGTGGCCGGCACGGTCGCCGCCCGGGACAACGGCGACGACGTCGTCGGTGTCGTGCCCGGCGCCCGGCTGTACTCGGTGAAGGTTCTCGGTGCCAGCGGCAGCGGATCCGCCTCCAACATCCTCTGCGGGCTCGACTGGCTGGCGCGGAACGCCGCCCCGCTCGGCATCAAGGCCGCGAACATGAGCCTCGGCGGCGACGGCGCCGACGACGGCAACTGCGGACTCACCAACAACGACCCCGAGCACCAGGCGATCTGCCGCGTGGTGAACGACGCCGGCGTCACGATGGTCGTCGCGGCCGGCAACAGCACCGACGACCTGGCGAACCACACCCCCGCCGCCTTCGACGAGGTCCTCGCCGTGACCGCCATGGCCGACTTCAACGGGCAGCCCGGCGGTGGCGCCGCCGCGACCTGCCGGACGTCCAACCAGGACGACACCGCGGCCAACTTCTCCAGCTTCGCCGTCAGCGCCGCGGACGCCGCCCACACCATCGCCGGTCCGGGGGTGTGCATCCGGTCCACCCGCAACCACAGCACCACGGTCGTTTTCTCCGGCACCTCGATGGCCTCCCCGCACGTGGCCGGCACGGCCGCGCTGTGCCTCACCGGGCCCTGCGCGGGCATGACCCCCGCCCAGGTGATCGGCAAGCTCCGCGCCGACGCCGCGCTCCAGGCCCCCTCGTACGGCTTCGCGGGCGACCCGAACGCTCCCGTCGCCGGGCGCTACTACGGACACCTCGTCCACGCCGGCGACTACTGAGCCGCCCTCCCGCACGACGGAGCCCCGGGTCCCGGCCCGGGGCTCCGTCGGCGTGCGCGAGAATGGGGGCATGAGCCTGTTCCGCGACGACGGCATCGTGCTGCGCACCCAGAAGCTGGGTGAAGCGGACCGCATCATCACCATCCTCACGCGCGGTCACGGCCGCGTACGCGCCGTCGCGCGCGGCGTGCGCCGGACGAAGTCGAAGTTCGGGGCGCGCCTCGAACCCTTCTCGCACGTGGACGTGCAGTTCTTCGCCCGGGGGAGTGAGCTGGTCGGACGCGGCCTGCCGCTGTGCACGCAGAGCGAGACCATCGCCGCGTACGGCGGCGGGATCGTCACCGACTACGCCCGGTACACCGCCGGCACGGCCATGCTGGAGACGGCGGAGCGGTTCACCGACCACGAGGGCGAGCCCGCCGTGCAGCAGTACCTGCTGCTCGTCGGCGCCCTGCGGACGCTCGCCCGGGGCGAGCACGCGCCCCACCTCGTCCTGGACGCCTTCCTGCTCCGCTCCCTCGCCGTGAACGGCTACGCGCCCAGCTTCGAGGACTGCGCCAAATGCGGACTCCACGGGCCCAACCGGTTCTTTTCGGTCGCGGCGGGCGGGGTCATATGCGGCGACTGCCGGGTGCCCGGAAGCGTCGTACCCTCTGCGGAGGCCATCGGCCTGCTCAGCGCGCTGCTCACCGGCGACTGGGCGACGGCGGACGCGTGCGAGCCGCGTCACGTCAGGGAGGGCAGCGGCCTCGTGTCCGCCTATCTGCACTGGCACCTGGAGCGCGGCCTGCGCTCCCTGCGGTATGTCGAGAAAAGCTAGGAGAGACCACCCATGGCCATCGCACGACTCCTCGGGCGCCAGCGTCGGGAGTACAGGACCCCCGAGCCGCACCCGTCCGGTGCACGCCCGCCGAGGCTCCAGACCGAGCTGGTTCCGGAGCACGTCGCGATCGTCATGGACGGCAACGGCCGCTGGGCCAAGGAGCGCGGCCTGCCGCGCACCGAGGGGCACAAGGTCGGCGCCGAGCAGGTGCTCGACGTGCTCCAGGGCGCGATCGAGATGGGCGTGGGGGCGATCTCGCTGTACGCCTTCTCCACCGAGAACTGGAAGCGCTCGCCCGAGGAGGTGCGCTTCCTGATGAACTTCAACCGCGACTTCATCCGCAAGACGCGTGACCAGCTCGACGAGCTCGGCATCCGCGTGCGCTGGGTGGGCCGGATGCCCAAGCTGTGGAAGTCGGTCGCCAAGGAGCTCCAGATCGCCCAGGAGCAGACCAAGGACAACACGAAGCTGACGCTGTACTTCTGCATGAACTACGGCGGTCGCGCGGAGCTCACGGACGCGGCGCAGGCGATGGCCGAGGACGTGAAGGCCGGCCGGCTCGACCCGGCGAAGATCACCGAGAAGACCATCCAGAAGTACCTGTACTACCCGGACATGCCGGACGTGGACCTGTTCCTGCGGCCCAGCGGCGAGCAGCGCACCTCCAACTACCTGATCTGGCAGAGCGCGTACGCCGAGATGGTCTTCCAGGACGTGCTGTGGCCCGACTTCGACCGCCGCGACCTGTGGCGGGCCTGCGTCGAGTACGCCCAGCGCGACCGCCGCTTCGGCGGCGTCGACCCGGCCGACCTCGCCGTCCTCGACAAGGCGTAGGCTCCGGCCGGGACCGAGGGGGGACGATGGAGCTGGTCTACACACCGACGCGCGCCGACGTGGCCGACGCCGTCCGCGTGCAGATGAGGCACGGCTGGTACCGGTGGCTGCCGCGGGTGGCGCGGACCGTCGCGGTCCTGGCGGCCCTCGTGGTGGTCCTGGAGCTGTTCGGGCCCGGTGACCCGAAGCCCGCGGGGGCCGTGCGCATGGCGGGGCTCGTGCTGCTGCTCGTGGCCCTCGGGCCGCTCGTGCGGTGGGTCACCGTCCGGCAGATGTACGCCCTGATCGGACGGCAGGGGAGTTCCGGGCCCGCGTGGACGAGGACGGCGTGCGCTGGACCACCCGCGACAGCGAGGTCGTCCACCGCTGGCAGTTCCTGTCCCGGTACACCGAGACGGCCACGCAGTTCGTGCTGCTCACAGGCGACAAGGGCGGTGTCGGAGTGGCCGCCCTGCCCAAGCGGGGCTTCGCCGACGCGGACGGGGTCGATCGGCTCCGCCAGGTCCTGGACCGGAACGTCACCCGCATGTGACGCGCATGCGAAGGGCCCGCACCGAATCGCTTCGGCGCGGGCCCTTTCGTATGTCAGGTCACTTCTCGGCGCACTCCGCGCACGTGCCGAAGATCTCGACCGTGTGCGCCACGTTCACGAAGCCGTGCTCCGACGCGATCGTCTCGGCCCACTGCTCCACCATCGGGCCCTCCACCTCCACGGCCTTGCCGCAGACGCGGCAGACCAGATGGTGGTGGTGGTCGCCGGTCGAGCAGCGGCGGTAGACCGTCTCGCCGTCGCTGGTGCGCAGCGCGTCCACCTCGCCCGCGTCCGCGAGGGACTGGAGCGTGCGGTAGACGGTGGTGAGGCCGACGGAGTCGCCGCGGTGCTTGAGCATGTCGTGCAGCTCCTGGGCGCTGCGGAACTCGTCCACCTCGTTCAGTGCCGCCGACACTGCGGCCCGCTGCTTGGTCGAGCGGCCGCGTACGGGGGGTCCTGCCGTCGCCACGGGGGCCTCCTTGGATGCTTGTCTGCCCCGCCATTCTGCCAGCCCCCCGTACCCCCGGGATCAGTCGAGGATCAGACCTTCACGTCGTCCGTCGGCCGACGGGTGGCCGGAACGCAACGGGTGTCGCAGTCCGCGGTCGCCTGCGCGGCGGCCTTGGCCCGTCGCTTGGCGAGCGGGGTGGCCAGCAGGGTCAGGACGATGAAGATCCCGATCGCGTACAGGACGATCGTCGCGCCGGGCGGCACGTCCTGGTAGTACGAGGTGACCGTACCCGCCAGGGTGACCGTGATGCCGGTCGCCACGGCGAGGACGAAGGTCGCGCGGAAGGACTTCGACAGCTGCTGGGCGGCCGCCACCGGCACCACCATGAGGGCGCTGACCAGCAGCAGGCCGACGACCCGCATGGCGACCGTGACGGTCACCGCGGCGGTGACCGCGATGAGCAGGTTCAGGGCGCGCACGGGCAGGCCGGTGACCCGGGCGAACTCCTCGTCCTGGCTGACGGCGAAGAGCTGGCGGCGCAGGCCGACCGTGACCAGGACCACGAAGGCGGCGAGGACGCTGATCGCGGTGATGTCCGCTGTCGAGACGGTGGAGAGCGAGCCGAAGAGGTACGAGCTGAGGTTGGCGTTGGAGCCGGTCGGCGAGAGGTTGATCAGCAGGACGCCGCCGGCCATGCCGCCGTAGAAGAGCAGGGCGAGCGCGAGGTCGCCGCGGGTCTTGCCGTACGCCCGGATCAGCTCCATGGCGACGGAGCCCGCGACGGCGACGAGGGTCGCCATCCAGACGGGGCTGGAGTTCAGCAGGAAGCCGAGGCCGACGCCCGTCATGGCGACGTGGCCGATGCCGTCGCCCATGAGGGCCTGGCGGCGCTGGACGAGGTAGATGCCGACGGCGGGCGCGGTGATGCCGACGAGGACGGCCGCGAGGAGCGCCCGCTGCATGAAGGCAGGTTCGAGGAAGTCCATGATCAGGTCAGCAGTCCCGTGCGGAGCGGCTCGTCGGCCGCGTGCGGATGTACGTGGTCGTGGCCGGGCAGCGCGTGCTGGCCGAGGGCCTCGGGCGGCGGGCCGTCGTGGACGACGCAGCCGTCGCGCAGGACGACCGCGCGGTCGATGAGCGGCTCCAGGGGGCCCAGCTCGTGCAGGACGAGGAGGACGGAGGTGCCGCAGGCGACCTGTTCGCGCAGGGCGGCGGCGAGGATCTCCTGGCTGCCCAGGTCGACGCCCGCCATCGGCTCGTCCATGATCAGGAGTTCGGGCTCGGAGGCGAGCGCGCGGGCGATCAGGACCCGCTGGTGCTGGCCGCCGGAGAGGGCGGAGACGGAGTCGGCGGCGCGGTCGGCGAGGCCGACCAGCTCCAGGGCCCGGACCGTCGCGGCGCGGTCGGCCTTCGTCATGAGGCCGAACCTGCGGCGGGAGAGCCGGCCGGAGGAGACGACCTCGCGGACGGTCGCGGGGACACCGCTCGCCGCGGTGGTGCGCTGCGGCACGTAGCCGACGCGGGCCCAGTCGCGGAACCGCTTCCGCTCGGTGCCGAACAGCTCGATGGTGCCGCCGGTCAGCGGGACCTGGCCGATGACCGCGCGGACGGCGGTGGACTTGCCGGAGCCGTTGGCGCCGAGCAGGGCGACGACCTCGCCGCGGTGGACGGTGAGGTCGACGCCCCGGAGGACGGGGCGGGCGCCGAGGGCCGCCGTGGCTCCGCGGACGGAAAGGACGGGCTCGTCGCTCACGAGTGCCTCCTGCTGTGCTGTGGTCACTTGGCGCCGAGGGCCTTCTTCAGCGCGGCGAGGTTGGACTGCATGACCTCGATGTAGTCATCGCCCTTGGACTTGCCCGTGATTCCCTCGAGGGGGTCGAGGACGTCGGTCTTCAGGCCGGTGTCGGTCGCGAGGGTCTTCGCGGTCTCGTCGCTCGCGAGGGTCTCGAAGAAGACGGTGGAGACCTTGTCGTGCTCGGCGATGTCCTGGAGTTCCTTGATGCGGGCGGGGCTCGGCTCGGACTCGGGGTCCATGCCGGAGATGCCCTCCTGCTCCAGGCCGTAGCGCTCGGCGAGGTAGCCGAAGGCGGAGTGGGTGGTGATGAAGGTCTTCGTGGCGGTGTTCTTCAGGCCCGTCTCGAACTCGGTGTTCAGGGCGCCGAGCTTCTTCACCAGGGCGTCGGTGTTCTTCCGGTAGTCGGCGGCGTTCGCCGGGTCGGCCTTCTCCAGGGCGCTGCCGACGCCCTTGGCGACCTCGGCGTACTTCACGGGGTCGAGCCAGACGTGGGGGTCGGCGCCGGCCTCGGACTCGTGGTCCTCGTGGCCCGCCTCGCCGTGGCCGTGGTCGTGGCCGACCTCGGTGCCGTGCTTTTCGAGCTTCGTCAGGGTGGCGGCGTCGACGGTGTTCTTCACGCCGGCCTGGGCGATGGCGTCGTCGACGGCGGGCTGGATGCCCTTGAGGTAGAGGATGACGTCGGCCTCGCCGAGCTCGCCGATCTGCTTCGGCTTGAGCTCCAGGTCGTGCGGCTCGACGCCCGGCCTGGTGAGCGTGTTGACGGCGACGTGGCCGCCGCCTATCTGCTCGGCCAGGTACTGCACGGGGTAGAACGACGCCACCACGTCCAGCTTGCCGTCGCTCCCCTTGTCCGCGGCGTCGGAGGTCCCGGAGCAGGCGGAGAGGGAGACGATGCCGAGCGCGACGGCTCCGGCGAGGGCGGTGGTGGGTATCAGGCGGCGTACGTTCATGACACTCATTTTCAACAAAACTGGAAACGGTTGTCAATTGCCTTACCTGTGCTCCGGGTCACCGGGGCCCGGCGCGGAACCGATTTGATTCAAGGGCCGCGGGCGCCGGTAACCTGTGGCATTCGCACTTCGTCGTCGTAATGAAGAGAGCACCGTGGCCGCCGACAAGATCGACACCATCGTCAGCCTGAGCAAGCGCCGTGGCTTTGTTTTCCCCTGCAGTGAGATCTACGGCGGTCAGCGCGCCGCCTGGGACTACGGACACCTGGGCGTCGAGCTCAAGGAGAACCTCAAGCGTCAGTGGTGGCGCTACATGGTCACCTCGCGCGAGGACGTCGTCGGCATCGACTCGTCGGTCATCCTGGCCACCGAGGTCTGGGAGGCCTCCGGTCACGTCGCGACCTTCACCGACCCGCTGACCGAGTGCACCTCCTGTCACAAGCGCTTCCGCGCCGACCACCTGGAGGAGGCGTACGAGGAGAAGCACGGCCGTCTCCCCGAGAGCCTCACCGACCTCAACTGCCCCAACTGCGGCAACAAGGGCACCTTCACCGAGCCCAAGCAGTTCTCCGGCCTGCTCTCCACGCACCTCGGCCCGACCCAGGACACCGGCTCCGTCGCGTACCTGCGTCCCGAGACCGCCCAGGGCATCTTCACCAACTTCGCCCAGGTGCAGACCACCGCGCGCAAGAAGCCCCCGTTCGGCATCGCGCAGATGGGCAAGTCCTTCCGGAACGAGATCACTCCGGGCAACTTCATCTTCCGCACGCGCGAGTTCGAGCAGATGGAGATGGAGTTCTTCGTCAAGCCGGGCGAGGACGAGCAGTGGCAGGAGTACTGGATGGAGCAGCGCTGGAACTGGTACACCGGCCTGGGTCTCCGTGAGGAGAACATGCGCTGGTACGAGCACCCGAAGGAGAAGCTCTCCCACTACTCGAAGCGCACCGCCGACATCGAGTACCGCTTCTCCTTCGGCGGCAGCGAGTGGGGCGAGCTGGAGGGCGTCGCCAACCGCACCGACTACGACCTGAGCGCCCACTCCAAGGCCTCCGGCGCCAACCTGTCGTTCCTGGACCAGGAGTCCAACGAGCGCTACACGCCGTACGTCATCGAGCCCGCCGCCGGTGTCGGCCGCGCCATGCTGGCCTTCCTGCTCGACGCGTACATCGAGGACGAGGCCCCGAACGCCAAGGGCGTCATGGAGAAGCGCACGGTGCTGCGCCTCGACCACCGCCTGGCCCCGGTCAAGGTCGCGGTCCTCCCGCTCTCCCGCAACGCGCAGCTCTCCCCGAAGGCCAAGGGCCTCGCGGCGGACCTGCGCCAGAACTGGAACATCGAGTTCGACGACGCCGGCGCCATCGGCCGCCGCTACCGCCGTCAGGACGAGATCGGCACCCCGTTCTGCGTGACCGTCGACTTCGACACCCTCGACGACAACGCGGTGACCGTGCGCGAGCGCGACACCATGAAGCAGGAGCGCGTCTCCCTCGACCAGATCCAGGGCTACCTGGGCAGCCGTCTGCTGGGCTGCTGAATCTGATCGTCTGCACGGGAAAGCCCCCGGTTCCGTCTCGGAACCGGGGGCTTTCCCGCGTCTCGTACGTCAGGCGGTCGCGGTCGCGGCGGCGGCCTCCGCCTCCGCCTGGCGCCGGGCCCCCTCTGCCGCGCGGCGCTTCCCGAACCAGGCCGTCCAGACGCCGAGGGCGCCGAGGACTCCGTAGATCATGATCGGGCTGAGCGTGACCATGGTTTTGGTCGGCAGCACGTACGCGAGGGCGATGCGGACCAGCGCCTCCGCCACGTACGCCACGCCCCACACCAGCGTCATCGTGCGCATGGTGGAGCGGAAGCCCTCGAACTGCCACATGCCGTTCCACCAGGCCGTGCTCGTCGGGGTCCCGTCGGTCGCGAACTTGCGGCCGAAGTAGAACATCAGCGGGCGCGGGGCGAGCAGCGTCCCCAGGCAGAGCAGGCCGAACAGGCCCGTGACCGACGAGTCCTTGATCAGGAGCGCGCGGGCGGTGTGGGCGCCGACCAGCGAGACCACGGCCGTGATCACCAGGAAGACCAGGGTGACCATGGCGAACTCGTCGATCTTGCGGCGCCAGGCGACCATGATCGCGGTGTCGAGGACCGGCCACGCGCTGCTGAGGAGCAGGGCGGAGAACTCGGACCAACCGTGGTCCTCCGTCAGCGTGTTGTACGTGACGATCGGCGCGACGACGTTGAGGCCGATGGTGAGGACCCACCCGATCGCGGAGGCCCCGCCCGATCGGGCCGGCTTGGCGGGTGTGGACATGGTTCCCCCTGGGTGCTTTCACGGTCTTGCGGTCGCGGTGCGGGAGAACGCTAGTCATGCACCGGACAGGGAAGGGGAAACTCCACGCCAAATGATCTTCAAAACGGGAGGTTTTCAGGCCCGTAGTGCTCGCTGGACCAGGGAGACGACCGCCGTGAACGCGCCCTCGACCTCCGGAGCCGACCAGTCGGCCGCGTGCGCCGGGTTGTGGAAGCGGTCCGTGGCGTGGAAGACGGCGCGCGCCGTGCTCGTGAAGTCCCGCTCCGGCGCCGCGAACAGGCCCTCGCGGTGACCGTCCTCCAGGATGCGCGCGATCTGCTCGACGAGATGCTCCTCGTGCCGGTCGACCACCGCGCTGTTCTCGCCGATCAGCACCTGGAAGGTGGCCATCAGCTCCGGGTCGCCGCCCGCCTTCTTGCGCTTCAGGGCGAAGAGGGCCGCGAGCCAGTCAGTCAGCCGCTCGTCCGCCGGACCCCCGGCCTCGACGTACGGCCCGAGCGCGACGATCGTCCGCTCCAGCCACCTCTCCGTGACCGCCTCGCGCAGCGCCGCCTTCGTGCGGAAGTGGCGGTAGACGCTGCCGTGACTGACGCCGAGGACCCGGGCCACGTCGACGACGGTCGCCTTCGCCGGGCCGTAGCGTCGCAGCACCTCCTCGGTGGCTTCGAGGATGCGCTCTGCGGTCAGGGTCTCGGTGGCGGCCATGTGACGACAGTACCCGTCAGTGCTCGCTGTCCAGGTGGGCCATCTGGGCCTCCGGGTAGCGGGCGCCGACCGCCGCGCCCGCCGGGACGGCCTCCTCGACGGCGGCCAGGTCGGCGGCGTCGAGTGTGACGTCCAGGGCGCCGAGCGCCTCCGCGAGCCGGTCCCGGCGGCGGGCGCCGACTAGGGGCACGATGTCCTGACCCTGCGCCAGGACCCAGGCGATCGCGGTCTGCGCGACCGTGACGCCCTTGGCCTCGGCGACCGCGCGCAGCCGGTCCACCAGGTCCAGGTTCCGGCCGAGGTTCTCGCCCTGGAAGCGCGGGCTGAAGCCGCGGAAGTCGCCCGGGGCCAGTTCGCGGTCCCGGGTGAAGTGGCCGCTGATCAGGCCGCGGGAGAGGACTCCGTACGCGGTGATGCCGATGCCCAGTTCGCGGGCGGTCGGCAGGATCTTGTCCTCGATGCCCCGGGAGATCAGCGAGTACTCGATCTGGAGGTCCGCGATCGGGGCGACGGCCGCCGCCCGGCGCAGGGTGTCCGCGCCGACCTCGGAGAGGCCGATGTGTCGGACGTGCCCGGCCTCGACCAGCTCGGCGATGGCGCCGACGGTCTCCTCGATCGGCACGTCCGGGTCGACGCGGGCGATCCGGTAGACGTCGATGTGGTCGGTGCCGAGGCGCTGGAGCGAGTACGCCGCGAAGTTCCTCACCGCGGCCGGGCGGCCGTCGTAGCCGGTGAAGCCGCCCTCGACCGTGCGCAGGGCGCCGAACTTCACGCTTGTCAGCGCCCGTTCGCGGGCGGCCGCCGGCGCCGTGCGCAGCGCCTCGTTGATCAGCAGCTCGTTGTGGCCCATCCCGTAGAAGTCGCCGGTGTCGAGCAGGGTGACCCCGGCGTCCAGGGCCGCGTGGATCGTCGCGATCGACTCCGCGCGGTCGCTCTCGCCGTACAGCGCGGACATGCCCATGCAGCCGAGGCCGAGCGCGGAGACGGCGGGGCCGGTGGTGCCGAGCGGGCGGGTGGGGACGGAGGTCTTGGAGATGGGGCTCTTCGGTGTCGTGGTCATGGAACAATCATGACATGACCGATGACAGATTTCAATATCTGTCACTCCATCTATCACTTCACGGTACGGGGCAGGCGCAGGCTCAGCAGCAGCGTCAGCGCCACCACCCCCAGCTGGACCAGGAGCGTCGTCCTCAGCGCCGTCCCCATCTCCGCCGGCGACGAGGCCAGCGACAGGAAGAGCGAACCCAGCGTCGCCACGCCCAGCGTCAGCGCCGACTGCTGCGTGGTCACCATGACCCCGCTGCCCACGCCCGCCCGCTCCGACGGGACCTCGGACAGCACCACCCGGAACAGCACCGGCAGCTGGAGCCCCTGACCGAGACCCGCCACCGCCATGCCCGGCACCAGGTCCCACACAGAGAGCCCCTGCCAGTCGTGCCCCACCGACCACGCGATGGCGGCCACCCCGAGCCCCTGGAGCAGGGCCCCCACCGGCACCACCCGGGTGCCCCAGCGCCGCACGAGCCGCGGCCCCGCCAGCGAGGCGCCGAAGAACGCCAGCGCCATCGGCACGATCGCCATGCCCGAGGCCACCGCACCCGTCTGCAGGCCCTGCTGGAGCGCCACCGCGACCGCGAACAGGAAGCCGCTGAAGCCCAGCGAGAGCGGCAGCACCACCATCAGCCCGCGCCGCAGCGGGACCAGGGCGAGCAGACTCGGCGGGACCAGCGGCACGGCGCCCCGGCGGTCCGCCCGCCGCTCCACCCACCAGAAGGCCCCCGCCGCGAACGGGAACAGCGCGAGCGACACCCAGGTCCACAGCGGCCAGCCCGCCGCCCGGCCCTCCGTCAGCGGCGCGAGCAGGGCCAGCAGCGCCAGCACCAGGAGCAGCGTGCCCGGCACGTCCACCGGCGCCGGACGGTCCGAACGGGTCTCCGGCACGGTACGCAGGGCGAGGACCAGACCCGCCACCGCCACCGGCACGTTCACCAGGAACACCGCGCGCCAGCCGGAGCCCGCGATGTCGGCGGTCACCAGCACCCCGCCCAGGATCTGGCCGCCCGCCATCGCGAGACCGGCCGTCGCCCCGTACAGGCTCAGCGCCCGTGCCCGGCGCGGCCCCTCCGTCGAGGAGTGGATGGTCGCGAGCACCTGCGGCAGCATCAGCGCCGCCGCCGCGCCCTGGGCCACCCGGGCCGCGACCAGGGTCCAGGCGTCCGGGGCGAGCCCGCAGGCGAGCGAGGTCAGGCCGAAGGCGGCCATGCCGACGAGGAAGAGGCGCCGGCGGCCGAAGAGGTCGCCGAGGCGCCCGCCGAGGACGAGCAGCACCGAGTACGCCAGGCCGTACCCGGCGACGACCAGCTCCAGGAGCGCCGGTCCCGCGGCCAGGTCGTGGTCGATGGACGGCAGGGCGACGTTGACGATGAAGAAGTCGATGAGGGGGAGCGCGGCGCCGAGGAGGACGGTGAACAGGCCGAGGGCGCCGAGCGCCGCGGGCGGCGCCTGGCGGCCGGCCGGGGCCGCGGTGCGGACGGGGGTGGAGGTCGTAGTCACGCGACCGAGCCTCCGCCTCCGCTCAGCCTGGTACCAGAGTGTCTTTATCCTGGTACAAGCACTACCTGGAAACCGGCTGACCACCCCGGCACCCTGGAGGCATGACCGTCATGGCGATGAGCGGACCCGAGGCACCGAGCGAGACCGACGTGCGGCGCCACGAACTGGCGGCCTTCCTGCGCAGCCGGCGCGAGCGCATCACCCCCGAACAGGCCGGCCTGCCCCGGGGCCGGCGCCGCCGCACCCCCGGCCTGCGCCGCGAGGAGGTCGCGCACCTCTCCGCCGTCGGCGTCACCTGGTACACCTGGCTCGAACAGGCCCGCGACATCCAGGTCTCCCCGCAGGTCCTGGACGCCCTCGCCGGAGCCCTGCTGCTCGACCCGACCGAGCGCAGCCACCTCTTCGCCCTCGCCGGAGCCGCGGACCCGCACCCCGAGGCGTCCTGCTCCGCCGTCACGCCCACCCTGCGCCGGCTGCTCGACCAGCTGGAGCCCGTGCCCGCCGCGATCCAGAACAGCCGCTACGACTTCCTCGCCCACAACCGCACCTTCGGGCAGCTCTTCTGCGACCTCGACGCGCTGCCCCGCGAGGACCGCAACTCCCTCTGGCTGGCCTTCACCAACGAGGACTTCCGGGCCTCCGTCACCGACCTGCCCGAGGTCATGCGCGCGCTCGCCGGGAAGCTCCGCGCCGCCATGGCCGAGCACCTGGCCGAGCCCGCCTGGAAGGAGCTCGTACGCCGCCTCGAAGAGGCCTCGCCCGAGTTCCGGGAGCTCTGGGCCCGGCACGAGGTGGTCGCCCCCGGCGGCCGCGTGAAGATCATCCGCAACGCCCGCGTGGGTCTCCTCAGCTTCGAGCACACCAACCTCTGGCTCGGCCCGAACGCCGGGATGCGCCTCGTCACGTACGTCCCCGTGGACGACGCCACCCAGGACGGCGTCGCCCGCCTCCTCGACCTGGTGGTCCGGGAGCGGGCGGCTCAGGGCGTGCTGACGGCGGTCTGAGGGCCGCCCTCCCTGCCGCCCTCCCGGGTCTCCTCCCCGCCGCCCTCCCTGGTCTCCTCCCGGCCGTCCTCGGACGCCAGGCACCGTGCCGTCCGCTCCGCCGTGCGCCGGGCCCACGGACCGCTGGTCAGCGCGCCGACCGCCAGGACGGCGAGCCCGCAGCCCGTGATGATCCAGTAGCCCGGGCGGGCCGCCGCCACGAACGCGTCCGCGTGCGGCACGGCGCCGACCCCCGCCGCCAGGACCGTGCCGATCACCGCGACCCCCAGCGTCTGCCCGACCTGGCGGCTCGTCGAGGCCACCGCCGCCGCCACCCCGGCCTGCGCGCGGGGCATCCCGGAGACGGCGGTGTTCGTGATCGGGGCGTTCACCAGGCCGAAGCCGATGCCGAAGACCACGTACCCGGTGAAGAGCAGCGCGTCGCTCGTCTCGGCGGCGAAGGCCGCGAAGAGCAGCGGCCCGGCCGCCATCGCCGTCCCCGCGAGCAGCAGCGAGGCGCGCGGCCCGCGCGCCGCCGTGAGCCGCCCCGACAGCGGGGCGAAGACGAAGGTCATGCCGGCCATCGGCAGCATCCAGAGTCCGGCGGACAGCGGGGAGAGCCCGCGCACGTCCTGGAGGTACAGCGTGTTGAGGAAGAGGAAGCCGCCGAGCGAGGCGAAGGCGCAGACCGCGATGACGGTGGCCCCGCCGAACGGCGCGCTGCGGAAGAACCGCAGGTCGATCAGGGGCTCGCGGCGCCGGGGCTCGTAGAGGAGGAGACCGGCGAGCGCCACGGCCGCGATCCCGGCGAAGAGCGGGTCGGTCTCGATGATCGCGTACGTGAGCGAGCCGAGGAGTGCCGTCACCAGGACCTGTCCGACGGGGTCGGGGCGCCGGGGCCGGGGCGCGCGGGACTCGGGGACGTACCGCAGGGTCAGGAGCAGGGCGGCGAGGGCGACCGGCAGGTTCACCCAGAAGATCGCCCGCCAGCCGACCGACTGGACGAGCACCCCGCCCACCAGGGGTCCGGCGGCCATGGAGACGCCGACGACCCCGCCCCAGACCCCGATGGCACGCGCGCGTGCCGCCGGGTCCGTGAAGGTGTTGGTGATGATCGACATGGCGACCGGGTTCAGCATCGAGCCGCCCACGGCCTGGACCGCCCGGAAGGCGATGAGGGCCTCCAGGTTCGGCGCGAGGGAGCAGAGCAGCGAGCCGAGCGCGAAGACGGTCAGGCCGGTGACGAAGACCTTGCGGCGGCCGATCCGGTCGGCGGTGGAGCCGGCGAGCATCAGCAGGGAGGCGAGGACCAGGGTGTAGGCGTCGATCGTCCACTGCATGCCGGCGACGGTGGCGCCGAGGTCGCGGCGCATGGCGGGCAGGGCGACGTTGAGGGCGGTGTTGTCCAGGCTGACGATCAGCAGGCTCATGCAGCAGATCGCGAGGACGACGAGGCGGCGACCGCGTGTGAGCTCGGGCATGTGCGGATCGTATGGCTGTCTAAGAAACTCCGCAGTGCGGGACAATGGCCCAATGACCGCGTTCACCCCTCTCGCCATCGGGCCGCACATCGTGCAGCCCCCGGTGGTGCTCGCCCCCATGGCCGGCATCACCAACGCCCCCTTCCGTACCCTCTGTCGTGAGTTCAGCGGCGGCAAGGGGCTGTTCGTGAGCGAGATGATCACGACGCGCGCCCTGGTCGAGCGCAACGAGAAGACGATGCAGCTCATCCGCTTCGACGAGACGGAGAAGCCGCGCTCGATCCAGCTGTACGGGGTCGATCCGGTGACGGTCGGCAAGGCCGTGCGGATGATCGTCGACGAGGACCTGGCCGACCACATCGACCTGAACTTCGGCTGCCCGGTCCCCAAGGTGACGCGGAAGGGCGGCGGCTCGGCCCTGCCCTACAAGCGGCCGCTGCTGCGGGCGATCCTGAACGAGGCCGTGGGCAACGCGGGCGACCTGCCGGTCACGATGAAGATGCGCAAGGGCATCGACGACGACCACATCACCTACCTCGACGCGGGGCGGATCGCGGTCGAGGAGGGCGTCACGGCGATCGCCCTGCACGGGCGGACGGCGGCGCAGCACTACGGCGGCACGGCCGACTGGGACGCGATCGCGCGGCTCAAGGAGCACGTGCCGGAGATCCCGGTGCTCGGCAACGGCGACATCTGGTCGGCGGACGACGCCCTGCGGATGATGCGCGAGACGGGCTGCGACGGCGTCGTCGTGGGCCGCGGCTGCCTGGGCCGCCCCTGGCTCTTCGGGGACCTGGTGGCGGGCTTCGAGGGTACGGGCGCCTACGCGCAGCCCGGCCTCCGGGAGGTCGCGGACGCGATGGTGAGGCACGCGCGGCTGCTCGGCGAGTGGCTGGGCGACGAGGCACGCGGTGTCATCGACTTCCGCAAGCACGTGGCCTGGTACCTGAAGGGCTTCGCGGTCGGCTCCGAGATGCGCAAGAAGCTCGCGATCACCTCTTCCCTGGACGAGCTGCGTGCTCAGTTGAGCGAGCTCGACCTGGACCAGCCGTGGCCGGTGGGTGCGGACGGCCCCCGGGGTCGTACGTCCGGAAACAACCGGGTTGTCCTGCCGGATGGGTGGCTGAAGGACCCGTACGACTGCGCCGGAGTGAGCGAGGACGCCGAGCTGGACACGTCCGGAGGCTGAGATTCAGCCCCTCCCGGGGGAGTGATCCTCGCCACCCCTGAGGGGGGTTGCGCTCAGATGAGCACATCGGGGTCGGTTGTACAGCCTGAAGGGGTGGCACTGGGTGCCACCCCTTTTGCATTCAAGAGTTGAACGCAAATGCTCGATTGGGCGCTCATAAGAGCGTCTCCTTCCTGGTTTGGGTCAACTGGCCTTCGGGCCGTGAAACCGGATACTTCGCATCGGTAACTTTCGAAGTGCTGGCGGATGGGTGGTTAAGACCGTGTGACCGGCAGGCGTACCTCCCTAGAAGCCTTCGATCTGGGTATGTTCCTCGCCGTCAGGGCAGCCAACCGAGTCGTCGAGGAGTCGAGACCCGTGTCGGGAAACATTGATCAGAAGTTCGTGTACGACTTCACCGAGGGCAACAGGGACCTGAAGGACCTGCTCGGTGGCAAGGGCGCCAACCTCGCCGAGATGACCAACCTCGGCCTGCCGGTGCCTCCGGGCTTCACGATCACCACCGAGGCGTGCAAGGTCTACCTCGAGAGCGGCTCGGAGCCGGTCGAGCTCCGCGACGAGGTGACCGCCCACCTCGACGCCCTCGAGCAGAAGATGGGCAAGAAGCTCGGCCAGGCCGACGACCCGCTGCTCGTCTCCGTCCGCTCGGGCGCGAAGTTCTCCATGCCGGGCATGATGGACACCGTCCTCAACATCGGCCTCTCCGACGAGTCCGTGAACGGCCTCGCCCGCCAGGCCGACAACGACCGCTTCGCGTGGGACTCGTACCGCCGGCTGATCCAGATGTTCGGCAAGACCGTCCTCGGCGTCGACGGCGAGCTCTTCGAGGAGGCCCTCGACGAGGCCAAGGCCGCGAAGAAGGTCGCCAGCGACACCGACCTGGACGCCGCCGACCTCAAGAAGGTCGTCAAGCACTTCAAGAAGATCGTGAAGGCCCAGACCGGCCGCGACTTCCCGCAGGACCCGCGCGAGCAGATGGACCTCGCCATCGAGGCCGTCTTCAACTCCTGGAACACGGACCGCGCCAAGCTGTACCGCCGCCAGGAGCGCATCCCGGGCGACCTCGGCACCGCCGTCAACGTCTGCTCGATGGTCTTCGGCAACCTCGGCCCGGACTCCGGCACCGGCGTCGCCTTCACCCGCGACCCCGCCTCCGGCCACCAGGGCGTCTACGGCGACTACCTGCAGAACGCGCAGGGCGAGGACGTCGTCGCCGGCATCCGCAACACCGTGCCGCTGGCCGACCTCGAGTCGATCGACAAGAAGTCGTACGACCAGCTCATGCACATCATGGAGACGCTGGAGACCCACTACAAGGATCTCTGCGACATCGAGTTCACCATCGAGCGCGGCCAGCTCTGGATGCTCCAGACCCGCGTCGGCAAGCGCACCGCCGGTGCCGCCTTCCGCATCGCCACGCAGCTCGTGGACCAGGGCCTGATCGACGAGGCCGAGGCGCTCCAGCGCGTCACCGGCGCCCAGCTCGCCCAGCTGATGTTCCCCAAGTTCGACGAGAACGCCAAGGTCGAGCAGATCGGGCGCGGCATCGCCGCCTCCCCGGGCGCCGCCGTCGGCAAGGCCGTCTTCGACTCGTACACGGCCGTCAAGTGGTCTCGCTCCGGCGAGAAGGTCATCCTGATCCGCCGCGAGACCAACCCGGACGACCTGGACGGCATGATCGCCGCCGAGGGCATCCTCACCTCCCGCGGCGGCAAGACCTCCCACGCCGCCGTCGTCGCCCGCGGCATGGGCAAGACCTGTGTCTGCGGCGCCGAGGAGCTGGAGGTCGACACCAAGCGCCGCCGGATGACCACGGCCGACGGCCAGGTCGTCGAGGAGGGCGACGTCGTCTCCATCGACGGCTCCACCGGCAAGGTCTACCTCGGTGAGGTACCCGTCGTGCCGTCCCCGGTCGTCGAGTACTTCGAGGGCCGCATGCACGCCGGCGCCGACGACGCCGACGAGCTCGTCGCCGCCGTCCACCGGATCATGGCCTACGCCGACCGCGTCCGCCGCCTCCGCGTCCGCGCCAACGCCGACAACGCCGAGGACGCCTCGCGCGCCCGCCGCTTCGGCGCCCAGGGCATCGGCCTGTGCCGCACCGAGCACATGTTCCTCGGCGAGCGCCGCCAGTACGTCGAGCGGCTCATCCTCGCCGACACGGACGCCGAGCGCGACGACTCGCTGAAGGCGCTGCTCCCGCTGCAGAAGCAGGACTTCATCGAGCTCTTCGAGGCCATGGACGGGCTGCCCGTCACGGTCCGCCTGCTCGACCCGCCGCTGCACGAGTTCCTGCCCGACATCACCGAGCTGTCGGTGCGCGTCGCCCTCGCCGAGTCCCGCAAGGAGCCGCACGAGAACGACCTGCGCCTGCTCCAGGCCGTGCACCGGCTGCACGAGCAGAACCCGATGCTGGGTCTGCGCGGTGTCCGCCTCGGCCTGGTCATCCCCGGCCTGTTCACCATGCAGGTCCGGGCGATCGCGGAGGCCGCGGCCCACCGCATCGACGCCAAGGGCGACCCGCGCGCCGAGATCATGATCCCGCTCGTCGGCACCGTCCAGGAGCTGGAGATCGTCCGCGAGGAGGCCGAGCAGGTCATCGCCGAGGTCCAGGCGCAGACCGGCGTCGAGCTGAAGCTCGCGCTCGGCACCATGATCGAGCTGCCGCGCGCCGCCGTGACCGCCGGTCAGATCGCCGAGGCCGCGGAGTTCTTCTCCTTCGGCACGAACGACCTGACGCAGACGGTGTGGGGCTTCTCCCGCGACGACGTGGAGGCCTCGTTCTTCACCGCGTACCTGGAGAAGGGCATCTTCGGCGTCAGCCCCTTCGAGACCATCGACAAGGACGGCGTCGGCGCGCTCGTGCGCAGCGCCGTCCAGGCCGGCCGGGCCACCCGCCCCGACATCAAGCTCGGTGTCTGCGGCGAGCACGGCGGTGACCCGGAGTCGGTGCACTTCTTCCACGAGGTCGGCCTCGACTACGTCTCCTGCTCGCCCTTCCGGATTCCGGTGGCGCGCCTGGAGGCCGGCCGCGCCGCGGCCGAGGCGAAGGGCAGCGACAGCCGCTGAGTCCACCGGGGCCGCCGTCGGTCACGCCTTGACCCTCACCGACGGGCGGCGGCTCCGGATTCACAAAAGAGACGGGACGGACACCTTTGTGCGGAGGTGTCCGTCCCGTTCTTTGTTCGTTTGTTGGTCGAGCTGATGTGAGTCAATGTTCAATTGCGGCTGATTGGATTATTGGCCATTGAACTTGTTGGATTCCTCGGCGCAAAGAACGGGGCGGCGCGGCCTCCGGATCCCCACCCGGAGGCCGCGCCCTTTACCGATGCCGGGCAGGTGAGCCACAACCTCGCCGACCGCCGCCGGACGGGCAAAGCCCCCCACGGTCTTCACCACGTCACCTCGGTCCTGAAGGTTTCCTGCCCGACCCGTACAGCTTTTCGGTTCCCCCCTGATCGCCGCGATGCCTTTCAACTGTGGCTGAAACACCCTGGTAACGTGCAGTGATGCTGTGCATACTCGTCGTCGGGGGTGGTTGCGAGTGCACAGGTGGGGACGTTCATGCTGCGGATTCATTTCACCGGAGACGACTTGGCGGGAGTGCGGACGGCCGCCCGGCCGGACGTTCTGTGGGAAACGATTCTGAGCTTTCACCGTTTAAGGGACCGGCGCGGCTCCGTCGTGTACGGAGAATGGCGCTCCGACGCCCGGATGCGGCTCGGCGGCGAGACCCGGCTCCTCGCCGCGCTCGTTCCCAGCCGCGGCTATTTC
The DNA here is from genome assembly GCF_040613865.1 of Streptomyces sp. NPDC006197. NCBI lineage: Bacteria > Bacillati > Actinomycetota > Actinomycetes > Kitasatosporales > Streptomycetaceae > Streptomyces > Streptomyces sp. NPDC006197. The sequence continues at coordinate 43,600 of NZ_JBEXSZ010000043.1, forward strand.
CCCGACTTCCTGACGCCCGCCGAAGGCGTCCACGGCCTCGACGAGGGCCTCCAGGCGATCCGCGCCACCGACCCCGGCCGGCTGCGCGGCGAACTCTCGCTGCTCGCCGCCGACCGCTCCGGCGGCCGGACCGTGCCCCACTCGCTGCGCGCCCTCGCCGACGGCGGGGCGGAGCCCTTCGACCGGCTCGTGGGGGCCCTGCGCGGCTACCACCGGGCCGCGATCGAACCGTACTGGCCGCACATCCGGGCCCGCGTCGAGGCCGACCGGGCCCGCCGCGGCCGGGCCCTCCTGGACGGCGGCGCCGAGGAGCTGCTCGCCTCGCTGCCGCCGATGCTGCGCTGGCGCGCGCCCGTCCTGGAGGCGGACTACCCGGTCGACCGGGACGTCCACCTCGACGGGCGCGGGCTGCTGCTCCAGCCCTCGTTCTTCTGCCGGGGGACCCCGGTGGTGCTGCGCGACCCCGCGCTGCCGCCGGTCCTCGTCTACCCCGTCACGCACGGCGAGGCGCCGACCGTCCGCGCGCCGGGCGGCTCCTCGCTGGCCAAGCTGGTCGGCCAGACCCGCTCGGCCGTCCTGCACGCCATCGGGGACGGCGGGACGACCAGTGAGCTGGCCCGCAGGGCCGGGGTGTCGCTGGCCTCGGCCAGCCAGCACGCGGGCGTGCTGCGCGAGGCCGGGCTCATCGCGACCCTCCGCCACGGCAACGCGGTCCTGCACACGCTGACGCCGCTGGGCGCCGCCCTGCTCGGCGGCGCCCAGCGAGCGGTGGACCTGCGCTGCTACCCGGGCGGCTACGCGCGGAACGGGCAGGTCACGCCATAGCTACGCGCGGAGAAGGCCCGCCCCGTCACCGGGTGCGGAGCGGGCCCTTCACCTCGCGGCTACGCGCGGAACGGGCCCTTCACCTCGTAGGTGATGCCGCCCGAGGAGCTGCCGGTCGTGCCGCGCTGGCTGGAGAAGTACAGGCGCGTGCCGTCGGGGGAGAAGGCCGGTCCGGTGATCTCGGAGCCGGACTGGCCGTTGATCCGCAGGAACGGCGTCACGACGTCGTCCGGCGTGATCAGGCAGATCTCCATGGTGCCGCCGTCCTCGGCGACGTACAGGTCGCCGGAGGAGGAGCCGGTGATGTTGTCGACGCCGGTCAGCGGGGCGCCGCCGCCGACGACCAGCGAGTCGTCGTAGGCCAGCTCGTACGTGCCGGCGGCGAGGTTCACCTGCCAGACCCGGTTGTCGCCCTTGGTGGTGAACCAGACGGTGTCGTTCGCGTAGTGGCAGCCCTCGCCGCCGTTGAAGTGCTTGGCGCCGGAGACCTGGGTGCGGGTGGTGGTCGGGGAGCCGTCCGGGTCCGGCACGTTCTGCCAGCCGAAGGTGCCGGACGTGCCGGTGCCGGCCGTGAAGACCTGGAGGGTGCCGGAGGAGAGGTCGCCCCAGGCGGTGGGGACGAAGCGGTAGAAGCAGCCGTCCGTCTCGTCCTCGGTCAGGTAGACCACCCGGCGCACCGGGTCGGCGGCCGCCGCCTCGTGCTTGAACCGGCCCATCGCGTCCCGGCGGGTGGCGGTGCCGCCCCACGGGTTCGTCTCGTAGACGTAGCCGAGGGACACCTCCTCGCAGGACAGCCAGGTGTTCCACGGGGTCTTGCCACCGGCGCAGTTCTGGCGGGTGCCGGAGAGGATGCGGTACGCGCCGGTGATCGCGCCCGCCGAGTCGAACCGCACCGCGCTCGCGCCGCCGCCGGGGTTGATCTCCGAGTTCGAGACGTAGATCCAGCCGGTGCCGTCGGCGAAGCAGGCGCCGCCGTCGGGGGCGCTGTGCCAGGCGTACGAGGTGCCGGTCACGGTCTGGCCGGACCGGGCGATCACCCGGCTGCTGAACCCGGCCGGCAGCTGGATGCCGTTCGCGTCGGCCGCGCCGAGCGCCCCGTACGGGCCGGCGCCGGGCTGGGCGGGGGCGGCGACGGCCGCGCTCTGCCACAGGCTGCCGCCGAAGGCGGCGGCCGAGGTGCCGATGACCGCTCCACGCAGGAAAGTGCGTCGCTCCACGTCTCACTCCCGAGAAGGGTGGTGCCCCGCCGCACCGGTCGGCGACGGGGTCGCGCGCTTCCGGAACCTAGGAGTACGGAGTTGACTGCGCGTCAACGAGCGGTGACGGGGAGACGGGGTCTTGCTGTCGGTGCGGGGCGCGGTGCCAGGCGTCGCGAGCCCGGCCTGATCGACAAGACACCCGCCAGGTTCCCGCCATGTCGATTCACGCGCACCTGAGCGGTTCCGTACGGCTGCCCGGAGCCCGGAGCCCGGAGCCCGGAGCCCGGAGCCTGGTCAACGGCGACGTCTACGAGAGCCGCCGGGACGGCACCCGCCGCGCCCTGCTGTTCCACGGCGACGGCCTGGAGGTCCACGACCTGGGGGACCTTCGGCACTGGGGCCCCGCCCGGCGGCGGGGCACACTGGGGGCATGCGTGAGACCCCCGACATCGGCGACCGCCACGACCTCGACGTGCTGCTGCGGCGCTTCTACGGCGCCGCCTTCGCCGATCCGCTGATCGGGCCCTTCTTCACCGAGATCGCCGGGACCGACCTGGAGGTCCACCTGCCGCGCATCACCGACTTCTGGGAGCGCGCCCTCTTCCGTACCGCCGACTACGGCCGCGACGCCTTCGCCCCGCACGCCGCCCTGCACACCGCCCGGCCGCTCACCGCCGCCCACTTCGGCCGCTGGGTGCAGCTCTGGCGCGCGAGCGTCGACGGACTCCACAGCGGGCCCCGGGCCGAGCGGGCCAAGGCGCAGGGCGAGCGGATCGCCCTGGCCATGCTGAGGCGGCTGGGCGACGGGTCGACGGAGGGCACGGGCGGCGGCTTCGTCCCGCTGGCGGCCCTCGCACTGCGCTCCGTGGCCTGAGCGAAGGACTCTCCGGGAGCGAGGGGAGAAAAGTTTCTTCGGGGGCGATGAGTTCCGAGGGGCGGGGCCGTCTTACCTCTCGACAGCACCGCACGACGGAAGAGAGAGCGCCATGGCCCCCCAGATGATCTTCGTGAACCTGCCCGTCAAGGACGTCGACGCCAGCAAGGCCTTCTTCGAGAAGCTCGGCTACTCCTCGAACCCGCAGTTCAGCGACGAGACCACGGCCTGCGTGGTCATCAGCGACACGATCTTCGTGATGCTCCTCGAAGAGCCCAAGTTCACGTCGTTCATGGCCCCCGGCAAGGAGGTCGCCGACGCGACCAGGACCACCGAGGTCCTGGTCACGCTGAGCGCGGAGAGCCGGGAGAAGTGCGACCGGCTCGCCGACGCCGCCCTCGCGGCCGGCGGCGGCCCGGCGAAGGAGCCGCTGGAGATGGACTTCATGTACGGCCGCTCCTTCACCGACCTGGACGGCCACCACTGGGAGGTCTTCTGGATGGACCCGGCGGCCGTCCAGGGCTGAGCGCCCGGAGCCGTACTCAGGCCGAGACGCCGCCGTCGATCACCAGGTCCGTGCCGACGGCGGAGCCCGCGTCGTCCGACGCGAGGTACAGCACCGCCGCCGCCACCTCGGCCGCGGACGAGATGCGGCCCAGCGGCGACTGCTCCTTCATCCGGACCTCGCGCTCGGCCTCCGTCTCGCCGGGCTGCAGCGACATCGTGGACTCCGCGGCGCCGGGGCTGACGGCGTTGATCCGGATCCCGTCGCCGATGTGGTCCAGGGCCGCGGCCCGGGTGAGCGCCGAGACCGCCGCCTTGGAGACCTGGTAGCCGAAGACGCCGGGGAACCGGACGTGCGGACCCAGGTTGGACGCGATGTTCACGATGGCCCCGCCGCCGTTCGCCCGCATGTGGCCGACCTCGGCCTGGAGGGCGTGCAGCACGCCCGTGACGTTGATGTCGAGCAGCGTCCGCCAGTCCTCCAGGGGGAAGTCGGCGGCGCTGTGGCCGCCGCCCCGGAAGACCCCCGCGTTGTTCACGGCGACGTCCAGGCCGCCGAACAGCTCGACCGTGCGCCGGACCAGCTCCCTGGTGGACCCGGCGCTCGACACGTCGGCGGTGACCGCGGCGGCGGTGCCCCCGGCGGCCTCGATCAGGGCGACCGTCCCGTCGAGGGACTCCGCCGTACGGCCGGCGGCGACGACCTTCGCGCCCTCGGCGGCGAACGCGAGGGCGATGGCCCGGCCGAGACCGGAACCGGCGCCGGTGACGAGGACGGTGCGACCGGTGAAGCGTGCGGACATGAGAGCTCCTTGAACTTGACCGTACATTCCAAAATAAGTGCCGGAGAAGGGGCGCCCCGTGGGCGCCCCTTCCTCAGTCCAGCAGTGCCAGCGCCTGCTCCGCCGCGTCCGTGACCCGGCCCGGCTCGCTCGACACCTTGCCGACCACCCGGATCCCCTGCAGCAGCACGAGCAGCATCCGGGCGAGGGCCCGCGGGTCCCTGTCGGCCGGGAGCTCGCCCCCGGCCCGGGCCCGGACGAGCGCCCCGTGCAGGAGCGTCTCGATCTGCTCCCAGCTCAGCTCGACCCGCCGGGCGACCACCGCGTCGTGCGGCCCCAGCTCCGCCGCCGAGTTGGTGACGAAGCAGCCGTTCAGCCGCCCCCCGTCCGCCGCCGCCTCGGCGGCGAAGCGGCGGACGAGGGCCCGCACGGCCGGCAGGGCCGGGCCCGGCGCGGACAGCTCCTCGACGATCCGCGGATCCTGGGCCTCCGCGTAGCGGTCCATCGCCTTCAGGTACAGCTCGTGCTTGTTGCCGAAGGTCGCGTAGATGCTGGCGCGGCCGATGCCGAGGTGCTCCACGAGGTCGGACATCGTCGTCGCCTCGTAGCCGCGCGCCCAGAACAGTTCGAGGGCTGACTGGAGCGCGGCCTCCGGATTGAATTCCTTGGTCCTGGCCACGAGAAGACCGTACGACCATCTGGAACGATCGGTCAAGTTTACGAGTGGGCAGGCTGGTTCACGCGGACCGGGTACACCGCCACCGCGACCTCGTCGTCGTCCAGGCACCGGCCCGTCTCCAGGTCGAAGCGCTGCTTCAGGAGCGGCGAGGCCACGAACGGCCGCCCGCCCGCCGTACCGACGAGACCCCGGGACAGCACCTGCGCCCCCGTGAAGGGATCGCGGTTGTCGATCGCGTACGTCCGGCCCGACCGGTCCCGGAAGACCGCCACCTGCCGGCCGTCCGGCAGCAGCGCCGCCACGCCCCGGCCCGGGGTCAGCCGGGCCTCCTCGCAGACCGCCATCCAGGAGTCGTCGGACAGGTCGGGGGACAGGGAGAGTTCGAGTGTCCCCGCCGGTTCGAGTGTCGTCGTCATCGGGAGGTGGCTCCTTCCAGCGTTCCGATCGTGAGAATCGTGAGGTCCGGCTTGATCTGGTCCCGCTCCGGCACGAACCGGACCGACGGGTCCGGTGCCCCCGGCGCGTTCACGAAGGAGACGAAGCGCCGCAGCCGCTCCGGGTCGTCCAGGGTCTCGGCCCACTCGTCCCGGTAGTCCTCGACGTGCGCCGCCATCAGCGCCTCCAGCTCGTCGCAGAGCCCGAGCGAGTCGTGCACCACCACGTCCCTGAGGTGGTCGAGCCCGCCCTCCAGGCGCTCCAGCCAGGTCGAAGTCCGCTCCAGGCGGTCCGCCGTCCGGATGTAGAACATCAGGAACCGGTCGATGAGGCGGACCAGTTCGGCGTCCGAGAGGTCCTGCGCGAGCAGGTCCGCGTGGCGCGGGGTCGCGCCGCCGTTCCCGCCGACGTACAGGTTCCAGCCGTTGGCCGTCGCGATGATCCCGAAGTCCTTCGACTGCGCCTCCGCGCACTCGCGGGCGCAGCCCGAGACCGCCGACTTCAGCTTGTGCGGGGCGCGCAGGCCCCGGTAGCGCAGCTCCAGCTGGATCGCCATCTTCACGGAGTCCTGGACGCCGTAGCGGCACCAGGTCTGCCCGACGCAGGACTTCACCGTGCGCAGCGCCTTGCCGTACGCGTGCCCCGACTCGAAGCCCGCGTCGACGAGCCGCGTCCAGATCGAGGGCAGCTGGTCCACCCGCGCGCCGAAGAGGTCGATCCGCTGACCGCCGGTGATCTTCGTGTAGAGCCCGAAGTCGCGGGCCACCTCGCCGATCACGATCAGCTTGTCCGGGGTGATCTCACCGCCGGGGATGCGCGGCACCACCGAGTAGGAGCCGTTGCGCTGCATGTTGGCGAGGAAGTGGTCGTTGGTGTCCTGGAGGGAGGCCTGCTCGCCGTCGAGGATGTAACCGCCCAAACCGATTGTCGGGGCGAGGGAGGCGAGGATGGACCCGACGGTCGGCTTGCAGACCTCGCAGCCCTCGCCGCCCCGCGCCTCCTCCCGCCCGTGCGAGTCGAGCAGCGCCGCGAAGGAGGTCAGCCGCAGGGTGCGGGCGATCTCGTAGAGCTCGCTCCGGGTGTACGAGAAGCAGCCGCAGAGCCCCTTGTCCGTGGGAGCCGGCAGCAGCTTCTCGATCACCTTCACGCAACTGCCGCAGCCCGTACCGGCCTTGGTGCACTTCTTCACCTCGGCCAGCGACTCGCACTGGCCGATGGCGTGCTTGGTCACGTTGTGGCAGGAGCAGATCACCGCGTCGTCCGGCAGCGCCGAGGGGCCGAGCGCCACCGGCGCGCCCGCGCCCGCCGGGAGCACCAGCTGCTCGGGCGAGACCGGCGGCACGGTGCCGGTCAGCGGGCGAAGCAGACCGTACTGCTCGGCGTCGCCGACCAGGACACCGCCCAGCAGCACCCCGTCGGTGGAGACCACCAGCTTCTTGTAGACGCCCGAGCGGGAGTCGGAGTACACGACGTCGAGGCAGTCCTCGGCCGTCCCGTGCGCGTCGCCGAAGGAGGCCACGTCCACGCCGAGCAGCTTCAGCTTCGTCGACATGTCGGCGCCCGTGAAGCCGTCCCCGGCCCCCTCCCCGGCGATCGCCGCCGCCGCCGTCTGCGCCATCTCGTAGCCCGGCGCCACCAGGCCGTACACCCGGCCGTCCGAGGCCAGCGCGCACTCGCCGATCGCGAAGACCGCCGGGTCCGACGTACGGCACAGCTCGTCGACCGCGATGCCGCCGCGCTCGCCGACCGTCAGGCCGCAGTCGCGGGCCAGCTGGTCCCGGGGCCGTACGCCCGCCGAGAACACCACCATGTCCGTGGCCAGTTCGGAACCGTCCGACAGCTTCATGCCCGTCACGGCGCCGTCCGCCGCCACGACCTCCTGCGTGCCCGTCCCCGTGTGCACGGTCAGGCCCATCTTCTCGATCGTGCGGAGCAGGGCCGCGCCGCCGCCCTCGTCGACCTGCACCGGCATCAGACGCGGCGCGAACTCCACGACGTGCGTGTCCAGGCCGAGGCCCTTCAGCGCGCCCGCCGCCTCCAGGCCGAGCAGACCGCCGCCGACGACCGCGCCGGTCGTCGCCGTCTTCGCGTACTCCTCGATCGCGAGCAGGTCCTCGATCGTGCGGTAGACGAAACAGCCCTTGGCGTCCTTGCCGGGGACGGGAGGCACGAAGGGGTACGAGCCGGTCGCGAGGACGAGGGTGTCGTACGCGAAGACCCGGCCCGAACGGGCCGTGACGGTCCGGGCCTCCCGGTCCACGGTCTCGGCCGGGTCGTCCGTGTACAGCTCGATGCCGTGCTTCTCCATGAAACCGGCCTCGACCATCGACAGGTCGTCGGGCGTCTTGCCGGAGAAGTACGAGGTCAGCTGGACGCGGTCGTAGGCCGGACGCGGCTCCTCGCAGAGGACCACGATCCTGGCCCGCTCGGTGACGCCACGGTCGGCGAGCGCCTCCAGGAACCGCTGGCCGACCATTCCGTGGCCGACCAGGACGATGGTGGGAGTGGTCATGAGGAGCCTCCGTCGTGGGTGAGCAGGTGGAGCAGGGGGGCCTCGTCGGGCAGGGCTTCGTCGCCCTCCCAGGCCCTTGCGAGCGCGCCGACCGCGGCCAGGTCGCCGAGGAGAACGCCCCCGACGAGCCGGTCCCCGCGGACGACGACCTTCCGGTAGGCGCTGCGCGTGGCATCGGTGAGCTGGACGACGTCGTCACCGGGGCGGGCGGTGACTTCGCCGAACGCGGCGAGATCGAGGGGGCGGGGACCGCCGAGGGTGAGCCGGGTGAGGGCGCGGGTGCCGGTGTAGCGGGTGGTCTCCGTCAGCAGCACGTCCGCCAGGGCGTCCGCCTGTTCCAGCGCCGGGCCCGCCAGGCCGTACACGCGCCCCCCGTGCTCCGCGCAGTCGCCGATCGCGTGGATGTACGGGTCCGACGTCCGCAGCTCGTCGTCGACCACGATCCCCGTCGCGACCTCCAGGCCCGCCTCCCGGGCGAGCGCGACCCGGGGCCGCACCCCGCACGCGAGGACCACGACCTGCGCGTCGAGGACGAAGCCGTCGGCGAGTTCGACCGCCGTGACCGCCCCGTCCCGCTGCCGCAGGCCGCTGACTCGGCACTCGGTGTGGACCTCGACGCCGAGGGCCTCGACGTGCTCCCGGAGCAGCGCCGAGGCGTGCTCGTCGAGCTGCCGCTCCATCAGGCGCTCGCCCTGCTGGGTGAGGACCACGTCCGCGCCCCGCTCGGCGAGGGCCCGCGCGGCGGAGACCCCCAGGAGCCCGCCGCCGATGACCACGGCCCGCACCCCGGGCCGCACCAGGGCGTGCAGCTCCAGGCAGTCGTCGAGGGTGCGGAAGGGGTGGACGCCGGCCGGGAGCGCCGCCCCGCGCAGTCCGCGCAGCGGCGGAAGCACGGGGTTGGAGCCGGTGGCCAGGACGAGCCGGTCGTAGGCGACGAGGGAGCCGTCCGCGCACTCGACGGTCCGCGCAACCCGGTCGATCCGCACCGCCCGCACCCCGAGCCGTACCGGCTCGCGGGTCCCGGGCAGGGCGATCACCTCGGGGGCGTACCGTCCGGCGAGGACGTCGGCGAGCAGCACCCTGTTGTAGGGGGCGTGCGGCTCTTCGCCGAGGAGGGTGACGGGCAGGCGCTGGGCGAGCCGGGCGCCCGCCGTCCCGCCCCCGACCACCACGATCCGTGTACTCATACCGGAAGGGTGCGGGGCCGGTGTTACCCGTCGGCATCCCGACTGTTTCCCGTACGGAACGCTGATCTCCGCCCGGGCCGGGGGCCGCTGTGAGGCCGCAAGCTCTGAACCAGCTCAACGATCAGGCGATCGATGGACGGGGCAACGACCGCCTCCCTAGGCTCACGGTCATGCCCGACATCTCACTGACCACCCTTGTCCTGCTCTGTATCGCCGCGCTCGTGGCGGGCTGGATCGACGCCGTGGTGGGCGGTGGCGGGCTGCTCCAGCTGCCCGCCCTGCTGCTCGGTCTTCCGCACGTCCCGGCCGCGTACGTCCTCGGCACCAACAAGGCCGTCTCGATCGTGGGCACCACGGGGGCCGCCGTCACCTACCTCCGCAAGGCGCCCGTGCGGGTGTGGACGGCGGTGCGGATCGGGCTCGCGGCCCTCGCCGGCTCCATGGCCGGCGCCTTCTTCGCGGCCGGGATCAGCAGTGAGGTCCTACGCCCGGTGATCATGGTGGTGCTGCTCGGCGTCGCGGCCTTCGTGATGCTGCGGCCCTCCTTCGGCGCGAAGGCCGAGGGGGAGGAGCGGGCGCCGCTGACCCGGGCGCGGATCGTGACCGCGATCGTGGTCGTCGGCGGCGGGATCGGCTTCTACGACGGACTGTTCGGGCCCGGCACCGGCACCTTCCTGGTCCTCGCGCTGACCGCCGTGCTCCACCTGGACCTGGTGACCGCCTCCGCCACCGCGAAGATCGTCAACGTCTGCACCAACGCGGGCGCGCTCGCCATGTTCGCCTACCAGGGCACCGTGTACTGGCAGCTCGCGGCCGTCATGGCCGTCTTCAACCTCGTCGGCGGGACGCTCGGCGCCCGGATGGCGCTGAGCAAGGGCGCCGAGTTCGTCCGCGGGGTGCTGCTCGTCGTGGTCCTGTCGCTGGTCGCGAAGCTGGCCTTCGACCAGTGGAGCTGACCGGGGCCGGGGCTACTTCACCCCGATGAGGTGGCCGAAGGCGACCACGTTCCCCTGGTAGCCGTTCTTCTTCGAGAAGCCGCCGCCGCAGGTGATCACCCTGATCTCGGCCCGGTCGGCCTCGTCGTACACCTTGCGGTCCGGGAAGTGCTTGTTGTCGTACACCTCGATCGCGTCGACCGTGAAGACGGCG
>NZ_JBEXSZ010000044.1:0-52503 GCF_040613865.1 Streptomyces sp. NPDC006197
TGCAGGGGGGACCCTGTGGGAGAGTAGGACACCGCCGAACAATTTTTAGCCTCAACCCCCGGACCTGGTCCGGGGGTTGAGGCATTTTTGCGTTCTAGGCTGTGGTCATGCGATACGACTTGGTCATCTTCGACAACGACGGTGTGCTCGTGGACAGCGAGCCGATCTCCAACACGCTGCTGGCCGGCTACCTGACGGAGCTCGGGCACCCCACGACGTACGAGGAGTCGGTGCGGGACTACATGGGGTCCGCCATGCACCGCATCCACGAGCTGGTCGAGGAGCGGAGCGGGCAGCGGCTGCCGGCGGACTTCGACGAGACGTTCCACACGCGGGTCTTCGCCGCTTTCCAGGCCGAGTTGGAGGCCGTGGTCGGGGCCGCCGACGTGCTCAAGGGGCTGGTCGCCGCCGGCGTTCCGTACTGTGTGGCCTCCTCCGGGAGCCATGAGCGGATCCGGGTCGGTCACCGGAAGACCGGGCTCGACGCCTGGTTCCGGGACGAGACGATCTTCAGTGCCGAGGACGTCGGCCGGGGCAAGCCCTGGCCCGACCTGTTCCTGCACGCCGCCGAGCGGATGGGGGTCGCTCCCGAGCGGTGCGTGGTCGTCGAGGACAGCGGGCCCGGTGTGCGGGCCGCTCTGGCCGCCGGGATGGACGTGTACGGGTTCACCGCGATGACGCCCGAGGAGAAGCTCACGGGGGCCAAGGGCTTCTTCCGGAGGATGGACGAGCTTCCCGCGATTTTGGGGACGTGATCCATCTACCCAGCGGTAGGTTCCGGCCGTACGCTGTGCCGCCATGACAGATGCGCGGTTGCGGCGTGGGCGGGGATCCCTGGCGGTCAGTTTCTTCGTGCAGGGGGTCACCTTCGCCCTGCTCGTGACCCGAATACCGGCGATCCAGGACCAGTACGGGATCTCGGACGGCCTGTTGCCGGCCTTCCTCGCCGCCGTGCCGATCCTGGCCGGGGTGGCGAGCGTGGCGACCGAGAAGGTCGTCGCCCGGGTGGGCCCCGCGGTGGTCCTCCGGTGGGCGCAGCCCTTCGTGCTGCTGGCCCTCCTCGCCGTGGGGCTGGGCTCCGAGCTCTGGCACGCGGCGGTCGCGCTGGGGCTCTTCGGGATCGCGGTCGGTGCGCTCGACGCGTCCATGAACATGCTGGGGGTGAGCCTCCAGCGGGCGTACGGCCGGAGCATCATGCTCGGCTTCCACGCCGCGTACAGCCTCGGCGGGATCGCGGGGGCTTCGCTGGCCTGGGTGGGGGCGCACTGGCACCTGTCGTTGTTCGCGTCCTACCTGCCGGTGGTGGCCGTGCTGCTGCCCGTCGCGTTCGTCGGCAGCCGGTGGTACGTGGCCGGCGAGGGGCCCGTGCCGGATGAGGCGGGGGAGGGCAAGGGGAGCGGTGTCGTCTTCAAGGTGCTGCTGCCGCTCTGTCTCGTGATGACCTTCGCGTACATCGGGGACTCGACCGTCTCCAACTGGAGCGCCAAGTACCTCCAGGACGTGCTCGGCAGCTCCGAGGAGCTGGCGACGGTGCCGTACAACGCGTACATGGTGACGACGCTGCTCGGGCGGGCGGTCGGGGACTTCGGGGTGCGGCGGCTCGGGGCCGTGGCGGTCGTCCGGGCGGGGGCGGTGCTCGCGGGTCTCGGGTTCGCGCTGGTCGCGGTGGCTCCGGGCGCCTGGGTGGGCATCGCCGCGTTCACGGTGCTCGGGCTCGGGCTGAGCGTCATCGTGCCGCAGACCTTCGCCGCGGCGGGGAGGCTGTTCCCGGGAGCCAGTGACGCGGCGGTCGCGCGGCTCAACGTCTTCAACTACGTCGGTTTCCTCGTCGGGTCCCCTCTGGTGGGGGCGCTCGGGGACGCGTGGAGCTATCGCGGGGCCATGGCGGTGCCGATGGTGCTGGTCCTGGTGACGGTGGTGTACGCCACGTCGTTCGGTTCGCGAGAGGCCCGATACGGTGGCGGGCATGAGCGGCCGCGCACTGTTGATGTGGGATGAAGCTGTCACGCAGTACGACTTCGGGTCCGAGCATCCGATGGATCCGGTACGGCTCGCGCTGACGATGTCGCTGGTGCGGGCCTACGGGCTCGACCGGGCGGTGGACGTGGTGGCGGCGAAGCCGGCCGGGGACTCGACGCTGCGGCTCGTGCACCGCGAGGACTACGTGGCGGCGGTGCGGGCGGCGTCGGCGGACCCGCGCCGTGCCGACCAGGCGTACGGGCTCGGCACGGTCGACGATCCGGCGTTCGCCGGGATGCACGAGGTGTCGGCGCTGATCGCCGGGCAGTCGGTGGGGGCGGCGGAGGCGGTCTGGCGCGGGGAGGCCGCGCACGCGGTGAACTTCGCGGGCGGGTTGCACCACGCGATGCCGGGGTCCGCTTCGGGGTTCTGCATCTACAACGACGCCTCGCTGGCCATCGCCCGGCTCCTTGAGCTGGGCGCCGAGCGGGTCGCCTACGTGGACGTGGACGTGCACCACGGGGACGGGGTGCAGGCGGCGTTCTGGGACGATCCGCGGGTCCTGACGGTCTCGCTGCACGAGCATCCGCGGACGCTGTTCCCGCAGACGGGCTGGCCGGAGGAGACGGGTGCGGCGGGGGCCGGTGAGGGCGGGGCCGTGAACGTGGCGCTGCCGGCCGGGACGGGGGACGCGGGGTGGCTGCGGGCCTTCCACGCGGTCGTGCCGGAGCTGCTCGCGGACTTCCGGCCGCAGGTGCTCGTGACGCAGCACGGGGCGGACACGCACTTCGAGGATCCGCTGGCGCACCTGGCGGTGTCGCTGGACGCGCAGCGGGCGGTGCAGGAGGCCTGTCACGAGCTCGCGCACGCGCACGCGGAGGGGCGCTGGCTGGCGCTGGGCGGCGGCGGGTACGCGGTGGTGGACGTCGTACCGCGGTCGTGGACGCATCTGGTGGGGATCGCGGCGCACGCTCCGGTGGATCCGGAGTCGGCGATCCCGGCGTCCTGGCGGGACGAGGCGTACGCGCGGACCCGGCAGCCGGGGCCGCTGCGGATGACGGACGGGCGGTGGCCGGTGGGCTTCCGGGACTGGGCCGAGGGGTACGACCCGGCGGACCGGCTCGACCAGGCGGTGCTGGCGACGCGGAGGGCGGCCTTCCCGCTGCGGGGGCTGCTCGCCTAGGCGGCCTAGAACGTTCTCCTGGGTGTTACGCCGACGGTGGGGTGTCCGGGAGGATCGGAGCCCCGGGCCGTGGTGTTCCGGCAGCATCGGACGGGTGTTGAGTACCGGGGCGCTGCGGGCGCATCTGTTGGCGTCGGGGTTGGCCGGCACGGTGGCGACCTCGCGGGAGGAGAACCTGCGGAGCTATCGGCTCTTCGCCGCGCGTGATCCGCGGGTGCTGCTCGGGCTCGACCCCGACTGGGGGTGGGACGAGGCCAATCTGCTGCGGTTGATGGCCGACAAGTGCGGGGTGTCGGGGGATCCGCTGCACCGGGCGGGGCCGGACGCCATCGATCCGGAGCGTACGGTGCGGGGGCTCGACGCCTTCGCCGCGCGCTTGGGCGTGGCGGCCGCGCGGCGGGTCCCGGTGCTCCTCGGGACGGGGCATCCGCACCGTCTGCTCGGTTTCTACGTCGCTCTCGCAGACGCTTTGTCGGCGGCGGGATGTCTTGTCCTCACACCGGCGCAGGGGCGATGTGTCGACATAACGACCCGGTTCGGCGTACGCACGTACCTCCTCGACTACGTACGCGGGGTCGCGCTGGTACGGGAACCCGGGCCGCCCGTGGACGGGCGTGTGCCGGGGGCGCATTCCCACTCGCCGCTGCCGGTTAGGGCCGCTCTGGAGAGCGCGGCCGAGAGCGGCGGGCCGCTGCCGGAGCTCGTGGTGGGGGACCACGGATGGGTCTGCGGGGCAGGTCAGCTGGGTATCGAGGCCATCGGTCTCGCCGATACGGATGATCCGGCGCTGTTCGTCGGGGAGGCCGAGGGGCAGGTGTCGGTGGTCGTTCCGCTTGATGACGGCGTGCGCTCCGCCTCGTACCTCCCGCTGACGCGCTATGTACTCAATCGAGCGTGTCTGTCACGGTAAACGGTCGATGGCAGCTCCTCTTCCCCACTCGTACCACCCGCCCCTAGTCTGGAGAGTGAGCGCTCGGCGACGAAGAGTCACCGGAGGGGAAGCCGGTGGGCGTCGCGGCGGAAGGTACAGGTGGGTCATGGCTGCTGGCGATCGACCTCTCAACGAGGTCAAGTTTCTGACCGTGGCGGAAGTCGCCTCGGTGATGCGCGTGTCGAAGATGACCGTGTACCGCTTGGTGCACAGCGGTCATCTGCCGGCGATCCGGGTGGGCAGGTCCTTCCGGGTGCCGGAACAGGCCGTTCACGAGTACCTGAGGGAGTCCTTCGTGGGGGTGGGGACCGCGTAGCGAGCGCGCGGCCGAACAGTCGGTGAGCAGAGTCCGGCCCTCGGATTACTTGCGCGGTGCTCGGGACGGTAGGCTAGGCCGACGTAGGTCGTGTGGGCCCAGACGCCCCGCACCGATTCCCGCCGGGAGGCGGGGATGTTCCGAGAAGTGAGCGAGGGTAGTCGTGGGCTCTGTTATCAAGAAGCGGCGTAAGCGGATGGCGAAGAAGAAGCACCGCAAGCTGCTTAAGCGCACGCGCGTTCAGCGTCGCAACAAGAAGTAAGGCGACAGCTGCTTCGCAGCGTTTCGCGTCAGGCGTGGCCCTTCACCGTTCGCGGTGGAGGGCCACGCTTTTATCCCGTGGAAATCTCCAGGCGCTACGGTGGCGTCCAACGGAAGACGGACGGAAGGCGCTGATCTTGGGCAAGGTCGTGCTCGTCACCGGTGCCGCCCGGCATCTGGGCGGCCGCTTCGTGCGGCGGATCCAGCGGGACCCGGAAGTGGAGCGGGTGATCGCCGTGGACGCGGTCGACCCCGCGCACCAGCTCGGTGCCGCCGAGTTCGTACGGGCGGACATCCGTCGGCCCGAGATCGCCAAAGTCCTCGCCGAGCACGACGTCGACACGGTGGTCCACCTCGACGTCACCGGCACGGCGCTCGGCGGCGGCGGCCGGACGTCGGTCAAGGAGACCAACGTCATCGGCACCATGCAGCTCCTCGGCGCCTGCCAGAAGTCGCCCCGGATCCGACGCCTTGTGATCAAGTCCAGTACGAGCGTCTACGGCTCCGCGCCCCGGGACCCGGCCGTCTTCACCGAGACGACGCCCGCCAAGTCCCTGCCGAGCGGCGGCTTCGCGAAGGACGCCGTCGAGGTCGAGGGGTACGTGCGGGGCTTCGCCCGGCGCCGGCCGGACGTGGCGGTGTGCGTGCTGCGGTTCGCGAACATCCTCGGGCCCCGGATCGACTCCCCGCTCGCCGAGTACCTGGCGCTGCCGGTGCTGCCCACCGTCCTCGGCTACGACCCGCGGCTGCAGTTCGTCCACGAGGACGACGTGATCGACGTCCTGCGCCTGGGGGCGCACGAGCCCCGCAGGGCGACCCAGAACAGCGGCACGTTCAACGTGGCCGGGGACGGGGTGCTGCTGCTCTCCCAGTGCGCGCGGCGGCTCGGGCGGCCGACGGTGCCGGTGCTGCTGCCCGCGGTCACCTGGGTGGGCACCGCACTGCGCACGGTCGGCATCACCGACTTCGCGCCCGAGCAGATCCGGCTGCTCACCCACGGCAGGGTCGTCTCGACGGCCCAGACGCGCGAGGTCCTCGGCTTCTCGCCGCGCTACTCGACGGCGGAGGCGCTCGACGACTTCGCGCGGAGCCGGGGGCCGGGGCTGCTGCCGCCCGAGCTGCTCGCCGGGGCGGTCGACCGGCTCGCCGCGCGGCTGGCTCCGCCGGCCGCTCACCCCACCGAAGCCTCCCCCCTTCACCACGGCGCCTGAGGAGACCCGACTGCGATGGCGGACGCCAAGGTCATTCCGTTCGACGACGACCGCTCACGGGCCCGCAGGAGGCCCGCCAGGGCCGAGGGCGAGGCGGCGGCCGTGCGGGCCCTCCCCGGGCCGCAGCAGGCCCCGGGGGAGCCCGGGCAGCCCCGGGAGTCCGAACGGGCCCCCGGGGCCTCTGAGGCTTCCAGGACCCCCGGGGCGTCCGGTGCTCCCGGCCCGGAGGCCGCGGCGGGGCCGGGACGGGCCGCGGCCGGCGGGAGCGGCTGGGAGCGGCGGCTCGCGAGCGGGCTCGCGTTCCTGCGGCGGCGGGTCACCGGCGAGTACGAGGTCGACGAGTTCGGCTACGACGAGGAGCTCACCGACCAGGTCCTGATGTCGCTGCTGCGCCCGCTGTACGAGAAGTACTTCCGGGTGGAGGTGAAGGGCGTCGAGAACATCCCGGCCAAGGGCGGGGCGCTGATCGTCGCCAACCACTCCGGGACGCTGCCGCTGGACGGCCTGATGATGCAGGTCGCCGTCCACGATCACCATCCGGCCGGGCGGCACCTGCGGCTGCTGGCGGCGGACCTGGTCTTCGTCCTGCCCGTCGTCAACGAGCTGGCCCGCAAGGCGGGGCACACGCTGGCCTGTGCGGAGGACGCGGAGCGGCTGCTGCGCGCCGGCGAGATCGTCGGGGTGATGCCGGAGGGCTTCAAGGGGATCGGGAAGCCCTTCGGGGAGCGGTACAAGCTCCAGCGGTTCGGGCGGGGCGGCTTCGTCTCGACGGCGCTGCGGGCCGGGGTGCCGATCGTGCCCTGCTCGATCGTGGGGGCGGAGGAGATATACCCGATGCTCGGGAACGCCAAGACCCTGGCGCGGGTGCTCGGTTTCCCGTACTTCCCGCTCACCCCGACCTTCCCGTGGCTGGGGCCGCTCGGGGCGCTGCCGCTGCCGACGAAGTGGACGATCCAGTTCGGCGAGCCGATCGAGACGGACTCGTACGCGCCGGAGGCGGCGGAGGACCCGATGCTGATGTTCAACCTGACGGACCAGGTGCGGGAGCAGATCCAGCACACGCTGTACAAGTTGCTGGTGCAGCGGCGGTCGGTGTTCTTCTGAGCCCGGGCATGGAAGAAGGGGCGCCCCCGTTCGTGGGGGCGCCCCTTCTTCCTGCTAGCGAGCGTCCTCGCTGTCGATGCCAAGGCCCGGAAGGAGGCCCGGGAGGAGGGGTGGGAGGGTCACGTCCGGCACGTCCGGGGCCACCTGGTCCTCCGCGGGGGCCGTCGGCGTGCCCGTCGGGGAGGGCTTGAGCAGTCCGCCGGCGCTGCCGCCGAGGAGGCCGTCGTCCTCGGTCGAGCCGGTGCTGCTGCCCGTGCTCGGGGTGGCTCCCGTACTGGACCCGGACGGGTGGGGCGAGGCGGAGTGCCTGCCCGAGGGGGACGCCTCCTGGCCGGCCGGCGGCTGGTGGCTGTCCGTGCCCTGGGAGCCCGTCGGGGCGGCGGGGCTGCTGCGCGGTCCCTCGGAGCCGATCGCGCCCTTCTCGGGGGTGCGGGGCAGCACCGACTGGAGCGGCTCGACGTCTTCGTCTATGGCGTCGAAGACGTCCGTCACCTCGCTGCCGACGTCCGCCAGCTGGACGGGGAGCCGGTCGCGGAGGCCGTTCCAGGTGCTCCGGTGGGCCTGGGCGAAGGAGTTGAGCCGGGCCATCGGGCCGATCTCGCCGTCCCGCTCGTACGCCTCGCGGAGCAGCCGGCGGCCCTCGGAGGCGTCGTGCTTCATGCCGCCCAGGACGCGGCGGATCTCGGCGAGGGACTCGTGGTCGAGCTCCCCGCTGCGGCCGCGCTCCATGAGGCGGCGGGCCTCGCTGAGGCGGGTGGAGGCCTGGTCGAGGTAGATGCCGCCGCGGTCCGCGTCGTCGTCCGCCATGCCCAGCTTGATGTCCTCCATGCCCCGCTTGAGTCCGTAGAGCGAGTCACCGGGGAGGGCGTCGGAGCTGGCGGCGGCGACTCCGCCGAAGGCGCCGGCCGCCACACCGACCGTGAGGCCGCCGGCGGCGAGGCCCTTGGTCCATCGGGACCGGGGGCGCAGTTTCCTCAGGGGGGACGCCCGGTGGGATCCCTTGCCGGTGGATGTCCGCTGCTCCGGCACCGTAGGGCCCGCGGCGGCGCTCCCTCCCATGAGCATCGCTTCCATGGCGGCGACCAGCTGGGCTCGCTGCACCACCTTGACCTCGGGGTCGAGCTGTGGCTTGGGCAGCTCGCCGAGGCCGTTCGCCAAGGCCAACAGCCGCCCCTGTTCGGCGGGTTCGGCCGGCTCCGCCGGGGCCTCGGGCTGCTCGGCCGCCGCGTCCTCGGACGCCCGGTCCTCCAGGGCCTGGGCGAAGGCGTTCGCCCGCCGGTGCGCCGATACGTTCGCGATCACTGGCGGCACCTCCTCTCGTCATGACGGTCGACTCTCCGGGGTGTCCGGAAGGTTGCACACCTTGAGCACATCCACACGAAAGAGTGAGTGGCTGTGGACATGGCGTGACCACAGGGAGTCTGCATCCCGCACAACGAGCGGCGCGGCACTTGGGTTACGCGCGAAAGATGATCGGACCAGTGCGTCATCGAGGCGTCACCGACTGTGAGTTGGGCAGGGGTAGTGGGGATGTGGGGGGAGGTGCGGGGACGCGGACCGGGACAGGGGGGTGCGTGTGGGGGGCGCGGAGCGGTCAGCGGGCGTCGTCCGGAAGGAGGCGGGCCAGGGTGCGGACGGCCCGGTACTGGAGGGTCTTGATCGCGCCCTCGTTCTTGCCCATGACGCGGGCGGTCTCGGCGACCGAGAGGCCCTGCAGGAAGCGGAGCGTCACGCACTCCTGCTGCTGGGGGTTGAGGCGGCGGACCGCGTCGAGCAGGGCGGCGTTCGACAGGGACTCCAGGACGGAGTCCTCGGGGCTGCGCTCGACCTCGTTGGCGTCGAGCATCTCGCCGGTGGTGACTTCCAGGCGGAAGCGGCTGGACTTGAAGTGGTCGGCGACCAGGTTCCGGGCGATGGTGACGAGCCAGGCGCCGAAGTCGCGGCCCTGCCAGGTGAAGGTGGAGATCCGGCGCAGGGCGCGCAGGAAGGTCTCGCTGGTGAGGTCCTCCGCCGTCGCCTTCCCGCCGACGCGGTAGTAGATGTAGCGGTAGACCGTGTCGCTGTACTGGTCGTACAGGCGGCCGAAGGCCTCGGCCTCGCCGGCCTGGGCGCGCTCGACCAGGTCCATCATGCGGGCGCTGTCGCTGTCCGCGGTGGGGCGGCGGGCGGGGGTCGAGGTTCCGGAGCGGGTGCCCCGTCTGCCCACGGCGGCGCCGCCGTCGGCCAGGGCGTAGCAAGGTCCGGCGGGTGCCGGTGCGGCGAAGGCGAAGGCGGGGACAGGGCCGGCGTACGCGGTGGGGACGAAGCCGCGCAAGTGGTCGAGGACCGTTGCGCGCAGCGTAGCCAGGCCCGAGGTGTCAACCCCGACGTGTGGGTACACGGGACTCCCAGAGGCAGAGCTTCCATCACGTGCAGTGCGGGACCGTTCACCCGTCGTGGCGACGTGAGGGGTCCTTTGTGCGTCTGAGGAGAATAACGCTTCGTACAGGCAGCGCTACACCCAGTTGCTCAAATCACCGGTTCCGTCGTATCTGTTACTGCTTGTAGTCGCATCAAGCCACAGTTCGTGACCGTTTGTTGATCGGTTTGCTTTCGAGTGTGACTGCGCGGGCGATGCGTTGTGCTCAAGTCCGGGACGCGTGAGTGAACGGGGCCGCTGCGGGGTAAGGGGGCGGGAATGCCCGGGAGTCGACCTGTGCGGTGCTGTTCGACCACGGACGGGTGAGTGCCCCTGGTCCGGGGTTGTCGCAGATGATCGCAGCCGAAACGTATCGGCAGTTCGGCCGGGCGCGCCGGGAGCGCGGTCTCGCGGGAGCGTCAGTGGCGGCGGCGGTGCAGGGCGACCGCGGCGGCGGTGCCGCCGGCCAGCGCGCCCAGGCCCGCGGCGGCGGGGATGCCGACCTTCGCGGCCTTCCGGCCGGTCCGGTAGTCGCGCAGCCGCCAGTCGCGGTCCTTCGCGTGCTTGCGGAGCTTGGCGTCCGGGTTGATCGCGTACGGGTGCCCCACCAGTGACAGCATCGGGATGTCGTTGTGCGAGTCGCTGTACGCGGCGCAGCGGCCCAGATCGAGGCCCTCGGCCGCGGCGAGAGCCCGTACCGCCTCGGCCTTGGCCGGTCCGTGCAGGGGCTCGCCGACCAGCTTGCCCGTGTAGACGCCGTCGATCGACTCGGCGACCGTGCCCAGCGCGCCGGTCAGGCCGAGCCGACGGGCGATGATCGTGGCCGTCTCGACCGGGGCGGCCGTCACCAGCCAGACCTTCTGGCCCGCGTCCAGGTGCGCCTGGGCGAGGGAGCGGGTGCCGGGCCAGATGCGGTCGGCCATGTACTCGTCGTAGATCTCCTCGCCGATCGACATCAGTTCGGAGACGCGGTGGCCCTTGACGATGGACAGGGCGCTGTCGCGGGCGTCCTGCATGTGCTCGGGGTCCTCGACGCCGGCGAGCCGGAACCAGGCCTGCTGCCAGGCGAAGCGCGCGAGTTCGCGGCGCTGGAAGAACTTCCGCTTGTACAGGCCGCGGCCGAAGTGGAAGATCGCGGCGCCCTGCATCACGGTGTTGTCGAGGTCGAAGAAGGCCGCGGCGCGGACATCGCCGACGACCGGGAACTCGGGCTCGGCGGCCGCGGTTTCGGCGGCGGCCTCCTCGCGCTCCTGTTCCAGCTGGAGCGAGGACTTGCGCGCCGCCTCGGCGGCGGCCTCGCCTGCCAGGACGCTGCGCGCGGTGGCGGAGCGCCTACGGGGGGTGAGCCATCCCAGAGCGGCCATGCCGTTGAGCATAGCCAGTCTGTTCGGTGCTTCCCGGCTTGTGAGGATGCCATGGCGTGAACAGTCGGCGCCGACCGTGTTACCGGGGCCCGCGGGCCCCGCAGAATGGACGTCATGTTCGGACGTGCGAAGAAGAAGGACGCCGGGTCGGGGAAGGACGCCGCCTCGCGCGTGGTGACCCTGATCGGCAAGCCGGGATGTCATCTGTGCGACGACGCCCGCGCGGTGATCGAGGCCGTCTGCGCGGAGACCGGAGCCTCCTGGGAGGAGAAGGACATCACCCGGGACGAGGAGCTCCACCGGGCGTACTGGGAGCAGATCCCCGTCGTCCTGATCGACGGCGAGCAGCACACCTTCTGGCGCGTGGACGCCGGACGGCTCCGGCGCGAACTGGGTGCGTGACCGGAAGGCGGTTACCATCGTGGACGTTTTGTTGGGTTTCGGGGGCGGCATCGTGAGGAGAGTGTGCGGCTTTGCCCCCTTCGGGATCTCAACGCTCTGACGCGCTCCACGGTTCCGCGACGATACGAACCGGCCGCGTGACCCCGGTCACTTTGGGCGGACAAAACGGACACCATCTTTGTGCACGCGTTCACAAAGACATAGCCTGCATTCGACGGGGCGGTCTTGGGACATATGGCCGCCTGCAGCCCCGCTCATCCCGCAGGAGCACCGTGGCAACTGGCCGAACTCACCGACCGGCGACCCGTAGCCGAGGAATTCCCGAGGCCACCGTCGCCCGGCTTCCGCTGTATCTGCGCGCACTGACCGCGCTCTCGGAGCGTTCCGTACCCACGGTCTCCTCCGAAGAGCTCGCGGCGGCGGCGGGGGTCAACTCCGCGAAGCTGCGCAAGGACTTCAGCTACCTCGGCTCGTACGGCACCCGCGGTGTCGGCTACGACGTCGAGTACCTCGTCTACCAGATCTCCCGCGAGCTCGGCCTGACCCAGGACTGGCCCGTCGTGATCGTCGGCATCGGTAACCTCGGCGCCGCCCTCGCCGGCTACGGGGGCTTCGCCTCCCGAGGCTTCCGCGTCGCCGCGCTCATCGACGCCGACCCCGCCATGACCGGCAAGCCGGTCGCCGGGATCCCCGTCCAGCACAGCGACGACCTCGAGAAGATCATCAGCGAGGACGGCGTCTCCATCGGCGTCATCGCGACCCCGGCCGGCGTCGCCCAGCAGGTCTGCGACCGGCTCGTGGCCGCCGGAGTCACCTCCATCCTGAACTTCGCCCCGACCGTGCTCTCCGTGCCCGACGGCGTGGACGTGCGCAAGGTCGACCTCTCCATCGAGCTGCAGATCCTCGCCTTCCACGAGCAGCGCAAGGCCGGCGAGGACACGAGCGCCGAGGAGGGCCCCGATGCGGGCGCCGAGGCCGCCGCGGCCGTCGCGCCGCCGGCCCCCCGCGGCGCCACGGGCGACACCGGCCGCAAGGGACCCGACGGGGACGTCCCCGCGGTGATGCCGGCATGAGCCTCCTCGTCGTCGGGCTGAGCCACCGCAGCGCCCCCGTCTCCATCCTGGAGCGGGCCTCGCTGTCGGCGGACACCCGGATCAAGCTGCTCCAGGACACCCTCGCCGCCGAACCGGCCACCGAGGGCGCCGTCCTGGCCACCTGCAACCGCATCGAGCTCTACGCCGACGTGGACAAGTTCCACGCCGGTGTCGCCGAGCTGTCCACGCTCCTCGCGCAGCACAGCGGCGTCGGCCTGGACGAGCTCACTCCTTATCTCTATGTGCACTACGAGGACCGGGCCGTCCACCACCTCTTCTCGGTGGCCTGCGGGCTCGACTCCATGGTCGTCGGCGAGGGCCAGATCCTCGGCCAGATCAAGGACGCCCTCGCCCTCGGCCAGGACCTCCACACCGCCGGCCGGCTCCTCAACGACCTGTTCCAGCAGGCCCTGAGGGTCGGCAAGCGCGCCCACAGCGAGACCGGGATCGACCGGGCCGGGCAGTCGCTCGTCACCTTCGGCCTGGAGCAGCTCGCCCAGGACACCGCCGTCGAGACCTGGGCCGAGGGCAAGAAGGCCCTCGTCATCGGCGCCGGCTCGATGTCCTCGCTCGCCGCCGCGACGCTCGCGCGCTCCGGCGTCTCCGAGATCGTCATCGCCAACCGCACCCTGGCCCGCGCCGAGCGCCTCGCACAGATCCTGACCGAGCCCGGAAGCACGGGGGTCGCCGCACACGCGGTCGAGATGGTTGCCGTCGGCGACGAACTGACACGTGCCGACGTCGTCGTCTCCTGCACCGGCGCCACTGGACTCGTCCTCACCGGCGAGGCCGTCGAGGACGCGGCGCGGGAACGCACGGCTCCGCTCTTCCTGCTCGACCTCGCCATGCCCCGCGACATCGACGCCGCCGCCCACCGCGTCCCCGGCGTCCGGCTCGTCGACATCGAGTCGCTCGCCGAGGCCTCCGCGGACGCGCCCATGGCCGCCGACGTCGACCAGGTGCGCGGCATCGTCTCCGACGAGGTCGCCGCCTTCGGCGCCGCCCAGCGCGCCGCCCACATCACCCCGACCGTGGTCGCCCTGCGCACCATGGCCGCCGACGTGGTGGCCAACGAGGTCGCCCGTCTGGAAGGCCGCCTCCCCGGCCTCGACGACAAGCAGCGCGCCGAGATCACCCAGACCGTGCGCCGCGTCGTCGACAAGCTCCTGCACGCGCCGACCGTGCGGGTCAAGCAGCTGGCCAGCGAGCCCGGCGGCGCCGGGTACGCGGACGCGCTGCGGACACTCTTCGACCTCGACCCGGAGACGGTGGCTTCTGTCAGCCGGGCCGACCTGAATGACGCCGACGTCAAGAACCGAGGGCGAGTATGACCGAGAGGGCACTGAGGCTCGGGACCAGGCGCAGCAAGCTCGCCATGGCCCAGTCCGGGCACGTGGCCGACGCCGTCCGGCAGCTGACCGGCCGGCCCGTCGAGCTCGTGGAGATCACGACGTACGGGGACACCTCCCGGGAGCACCTCGCGCAGATCGGCGGCACCGGCGTCTTCGTCGCCGCCCTGCGCGACGCGCTGCTCGCCGACGAGGTGGACTTCGCCGTGCACTCCCTGAAGGACCTGCCGACCACCCAGCACCCCGACCTGGTGCTGGCCGCGATCCCCCGCCGCGAGGACCCGCGCGACGTGCTGATCGCCCGCGAGGGCCTGACGCTGGACCGGCTGCCCGCGGGCGCCCGGGTCGGCACCGGCTCCCCGCGGCGGATGGCACAGCTCCACGCCTACGCGCGGGGCCACGGGCTGGACATCACCTGCGTCCCCATCCGCGGCAACGTCGACACCCGCGTCGGCTACGTCCGCAAGGGCGAACTGGACGCGGTCGTCCTGGCCGCGGCCGGACTCAACCGCATCGGCGGAACCGACGAACTCCTCGACGGCCTGACCGCCGAGCCGCTGGCCGTCGACACCGTCCTGCCCGCCCCCGGCCAGGGGGCCCTGGCAGTCGAATGCCTGGCGTCGAACACCGAACTCGTCGCCGCGCTCGCGCCGCTCGACGACCCGCACACGCGGGCCGCCGTGACCGCCGAGCGATCCCTGCTCGCCGCCCTGGAGGCCGGCTGCTCCGCACCCGTGGGTGCGCTGGCCGACCTGCTGGCCGACGACCCCGGTCACGGGCAGGTTGTCACCGAAATGCGCCTGCGCGGCGTCGTCGGCACCACCGACGGCTCGACGCTGGTGCAGCTGTCCACCACCGGACCCGTACCCACCTCGCACGACGAGGCCCTGGCGCTCGGACGCGAACTCGCGGACGAGATGCTCGCCAAGGGTGCGGCCGGTCTTATGGGGGAGCGAGCACTTTGAACCCCACCAGCCCGACCACCAGCCCGCTGTCCCCGGCCTTCGCGGGCCATGGACACGTCACATTCCTCGGCGCAGGCCCCGGTGACCCCGGCCTCCTGACCCTCAGGGCCGTGGAGGCCCTCGCCGGAGCGGATGTCCTGATCGCCGAGCCGGAGGTGCTCGAGGTCGTTCGCGGCCATGCGCGCGCGGGGGTGAGCACGCCTGAGCTGACGGTCGTTGACGAGGCGTCAACAACCGCCGGTGTCCCCGTGTTGAGGGACGCCGCCAATCTTGTCATGGAGGCCGCGCGGGGCGGCAGGCGGGTCGTCCGTGCGGTGACCGGCGACCCCGGCCTCGACGGGAACGCGGGCGCCGAGATGCTCGCCTGCGCCGCCGAGGGCATCCCCTTCGAGGTCGTGCCCGGCGTCGCCACGGCCGTCGGCGTGCCCGCGTACGCCGGTGTGCCGCTGCGCGACGGGCAGGGCACCGACGTGCGCTTCGTCGACGCCCGCACCGCCGACGAGCGGTGCTGGGCCGAGGTCGGTGCCTCCGACGGGACCGTCGTCGTGTCCACCTCCCTGGACTCGGTCGCCGCGGCTGCCGGAGAGCTGGTGGCGGCTGGCCGTAAGCCGGACACCCCGCTCACCGTCACCATCGCCGGCACGACCACCCGCCAGCGGACCTGGAACGCGACCCTCGGGACCATCGCCCAGGTCTTCAAGCAGGGCAAGGTCCTCCCCTCGCCCGAGGGACACCGGCCCGTCATAGCCGTGGTCGGCGAGCGCAGCGCCCCGGCGCAGCGGGACCAGCTGTCGTGGTTCGAGTCGAAGCCGCTCTTCGGGTGGCGGGTCCTCGTGCCGCGCACCAAGGAGCAGGCCGCGTCGCTCTCCGACCAGCTGCGCTCGTACGGCGCCGTGCCGCACGAGGTGCCGACGATCGCCGTCGAGCCGCCGCGCACCCCGCAGCAGATGGAGCGGGCGGTCAAGGGGCTCGTCACCGGCCGGTACGAGTGGATCGCCTTCACCTCCGTCAACGCCGTCAAGGCCGTACGGGAGAAGTTCGAGGAGTACGGGCTCGACGCCCGCGCCTTCGCCGGCATCAAGGTCGCAGCGGTGGGCGAGCAGACCGCGGCGGCTCTGGTGGACTTCGGCGTGAAGCCGGACCTCGTGCCGAGCGGGGAGCAGTCGGCCGCCGGTCTCCTTGAGGACTGGCCGCCGTACGACCCCGTCTTCGACCCGATCGACCGCGTCTTCCTGCCGCGCGCCGACATCGCGACCGAGACGCTGGTCGCGGGGCTCATCGAGCTCGGGTGGGAGGTCGACGACGTCACCGCCTACCGGACCGTCCGGGCCTCGCCGCCGCCGGCGGACACGCGGGAGGCGATCAAGGGCGGCGGCTTCGACGCCGTGCTCTTCACGTCCTCCTCGACCGTGCGCAACCTCGTCGGCATCGCCGGCAAGCCGCACAACGTGACCGTGATCGCGTGCATCGGGCCCGCGACGGCCAAGACGGCCGAGGAGCACGGGCTGCG
Source organism: Streptomyces sp. NPDC006197 (assembly GCF_040613865.1). Classification (NCBI taxonomy): domain Bacteria; kingdom Bacillati; phylum Actinomycetota; class Actinomycetes; order Kitasatosporales; family Streptomycetaceae; genus Streptomyces; species Streptomyces sp. NPDC006197. The sequence continues at coordinate 16,048 of NZ_JBEXSZ010000044.1, forward strand.
GGTCGACGTGCTCTCGCCCGAGCCGTCCGTCCACAAGCTCGCCGAAGCCCTCGCGGACTTCGGCCTCCGGCGCCGGGAGTCCGCGCTGGAGGCGGGGGACCCGGTGACGCGGCCGTCGGAGCGGAGGCCGGGGGCGCGGAGGCGTCGGACGACGTAGCGGTCTCAGGCGTAGCGGTTTCACGGGGTGCGGGTCCGGTTCACGGGCCCGCACCCCGCCCGTTGCGGGCGGTCGTTCCTCCCCCGGACTGCGCCCCCGTCGCCCCGGCGGGACGACTGCCACACGGGCGCGGGCGCGGGTATGCCCACAACGTGTCTGTAAGGGCACGGGGCGCGCGGGCGTAGCCTCGGATTCATGAACTCGTACGGATCCTTTCCCGGGGCGCGGCCGCGGCGGCTGCGGACGACGCCTGCGATGCGCCGGATGGTGGCCGAGACGCGGCTGCATCCCGCCGACCTGATCCTGCCCGCGTTCGTGCGCGAGGGGATCACCCAGCCCGTGCCGATCCGGGCCATGCCCGGGGTCGTGCAGCACACCCGGGACACCCTGCGGAAGGCCGCCGTGGAGGCGCTGGAGGCCGGGGTCTCCGGAATCATGCTCTTCGGCGTGCCCGAGGACGCGAAGAAGGACGGCGCCGGGACGGCCGGCACGGACCCCGACGGGATCCTCCAGGTCGCCATTCGTGACGTGAAGGCCGAGGTCGGCGACGACCTCGTCATCATGTCGGACCTGTGCCTCGACGAGTTCACCGACCACGGCCACTGCGGCGTCCTGGACGCCGAGGGCCGCGTCGACAACGACGCCACGCTGGAACGTTACGCCGAGATGGCCCAGGTCCAGGCCGACGCCGGCGTCCACGTCGTCGGCCCCTCCGGGATGATGGACGGCCAGGTCGGCGTCGTCCGCGACGCCCTGGACACCATCGGCAAGGAGGACGTGTCGATCCTCGCGTACACCGCGAAGTACTCGTCCGCCTTCTACGGGCCCTTCCGCGAGGCCGTCGGCTCCTCCCTCAAGGGCGACCGCAAGACCTACCAGCAGGACCCCGCCAACCTCCGCGAGTCCATGCGCGAGCTCGCGCTCGACCTGGAGGAGGGCGCCGACATGGTCATGGTCAAGCCCGCCGGCCCCTACCTGGACGTGCTCGCCAAGGTCGCCGCCTCCGTCGACGTGCCCGTCGCCGCCTACCAGATCAGCGGCGAGTACGCGATGGTCGAGGCCGCCGCCGAGAAGGGCTGGATCGACCGCGACAAGGCGATCATGGAGACCCTCACCGGCATCCGCCGCGCTGGCGCCCAGATGATCCTCACCTACTGGGCCACCGAGGCCGCCCGGAGGCTGTCAGCCGGGGACCGGTAGCCCCACCAGAAGCTCCACGCCGGGCTGTCCGACAGCGCCTCCCGGGCGTACTCGCGCAGGGTGTCGTGCTCCCCCTGCGTGACGTCGTCCGGGCAGAACGCGAAGTGCTCCGCCGCCACCGCCTCCTCCACGGTCCGGGGCAAGGCAGGGCGAGCCACTGACGACGGGGCGAGTGGTGGGGCGGCACCGGGCAGCGCACCCTGGAGTGGTAGCCGACAGGTACCTCGGTGGAGGTGGTCCTCATGATGCACACGCTTGTCGGATGGCACGTGGAGATGGAGTTCCAGGAAGAAGGTGACCGGACACGGGCCGCAGCCATGGTCCGGCTCGGCGACGGCACCGAGTTCCGGGCCCATGGCACCGCGAACCGGCACCCTTCCGACCCGGACCAGCTGCGGGTGGGCGAGGAGATCGCCGGCGCACGCGCCCTCATGGACCTCGCCTCACAGCTCCTCCAGAAGGCCCACAAGGAGATCGACGAGGTCTCCGGCCGGACCTCGCACGAGATCCGCTGACGACGAAGCCCCCGGTGCGGTCATTCCCGTACCGGGGGCTTCGTACCAGGCGCGTCAGAGGCGCTCGGGCGTCCGGATGCCCAAAAGGGCCATGCCCTGGTGGAGCGTGCGGGCCGTCAGGTCACAGAGGAAGAGGCGGTTCTCGACCTGCTCCGCGGTGTCCGCCTTCAGGACCGGGCACTCCGAGTAGAACGTCGTGTAGTGCGAGGCCAGCTGGTACAGGTACGCCGCCAGCTTGTGCGGCGCGTACTCCGCGGCCGCCTCGGCGATCAGCTCGCCGAAACCGTCCAGGTGCAGACCCAGCGCCCGCTCCGAGGCCGCGAGGGACAGCTCCCGGTGCGCGGCCGGCTTCGCGTCGCCCGCCTTCCGCAGGATCGACTGGATACGGGCGTACGCGTACTGCAGGTACACCGAGGTGTCGCCGTTCAGCGAGACCATCTGGTCCAGGTCGAACTTGTAGTCACGCGCCGCGGACGTCGACAGGTCGGCGTACTTCACCGCGCCGATGCCCACCTGCGCACCACGCTCGGCGATCTCCGCCTCCGTGAGGTCCTGGGCCTTCTCGCGGACCACGGCCGAGGCCCGGTCCACCGCCTCGTCCAGCAGATCCACCAGCCGGACCGTCTCGCCCTCACGGGTCTTGAACGGCTTGCCGTCCTTGCCCAGGACCGTGCCGAAGGCCAGCTGGACGGCCTTCACCTCGTCGTTCAGCCAGCCGGCCCGGCGGGCCGTCTCGAAGACCATCTTGAAGTGCAGCGACTGACGGGCGTCCACCACGTACAGCAGGGAGGTCGCCTTCAGGTTCTGCACCCGGTCCCGGATCGCCGACAGGTCCGTCGCCGCGTAGCCGAAGCCGCCGTCGGACTTCTGCACGATCAGCGGCGTCGGGTTGCCGTCCGGGCCCTTCACGTCGTCGAAGAACACGCACAGCGCGCCCTCGGAGCGGACCGCGACGCCCGACTCCTCCAGGAGGCGGCAGGTCTCCACCAGCATGTCGTTGTACCCGGACTCGCCGACGACGTCACCGTCCCGGATGTCCATGTCCAGCTTGTCGAAGACCGAGTAGAAGTAGATCTTCGACTCGTCGACGAACCGCTGCCACAGAGCCAGGGTCTCCTCGTCACCCGCCTGCAGGTCCACCACGCGCGCGCGGGCCCGCGTCTTGAACTCCTCGTCCGAGTCGAACAGGGCGCGCGAGGCCTTGTACAGCCGGTTCAGGTTCGACATGGCCTCCTCACCGGAGACCTCGGCCTCCGACGAGTGGTCCAGCTCGTGCGGGTGCTCGATCAGGTACTGGATGAGCATGCCGAACTGGGTGCCCCAGTCGCCGATGTGGTGGCGCCGGACCACCGTCTCGCCGGTGAACTCCAGGATCTCGACCATCGCCGCGCCGATCACGGCGGACCGCAGGTGGCCGACGTGCATCTCCTTGGCCACGTTCGGCTGGGCGTAGTCGATGACCGTCGTGCCCGCCGACTCGTTGAACGGCACGCCGAGACGCGCGTCCGCCGCACGGGCCGCGAGGGTGTCGATGATCGCCGCGTCCGTCACCGTGATGTTCAGGAAGCCGGGGCCCGAGACCTCGATCTCCTTCAGGACGTCATTCGCCGGGATCGCCTCGACGACCTTCGTCGCCAGCTCGCGCGGGTTGCCCTTCAGCTGCTTGGCCAGCGCCAGGATGCCGTTGGCCTGGAAATCGGCCCGGTCGCTTCGTCGCAGCAGCGGGTCGGCGGACGCGGCGTCCGGCAGAGCCGCCGAGAGGCCGTCCGCGAGGCGCTGCTGCACGGTCGAAGCGAGGGAAGGGACCGAGGCCATGAGCTTCCGTTCCGTTGTGAGGAGTCCAGTGGAGGGTCCAGAGGAGTCCAGTGGTCTATTTCGCTTGTCAAGTGTCCCATGGGAGAGCAACGTGTTTTCTCCGCCTGTGGACAACCCCACGCTGTGGACAACCTCCGAGCGCGTCGTTCCGTCTGGGACAATGACAGACGTAGAGCTGTAAGGCTTTGAGGCTTCAAGAAAGAAGGACGTACGACCGTGGCTCAGAGCAGCACCGAGACCGACTGGGTCTCCCGTTTCGCGGACGAGGTCATCGCCGAGTCGGAGCGACGTGCGCCTGGCAAACCGGTCGTCGTCGCCTCCGGCCTCTCCCCGTCCGGCCCGATCCACCTCGGCAACCTCCGCGAGGTCATGACCCCGCACCTGGTCGCCGACGAGATCCGCCGCCGCGGGTACGAGGTCCGGCACCTCATCTCCTGGGACGACTACGACCGCTACCGCAAGGTGCCGGGCGGCATCGAGGGCATCGACGCCTCCTGGGCCGAGCACATCGGCAAGCCGCTGACCTCCGTCCCGGCCCCGGCCGGCTCGCCCCACCCCAACTGGGCCGAGCACTTCAAGGCCGCCATGGTCGAATCCCTCGCCGAGCTGGGCGTCGAGTACGACCCGATCAGCCAGACCGAGCAGTACACCGCCGGCACCTACCGCGAGCAGATCCTGCACGCGATGAAGCACCGCGGCGACATCGACGCCATCCTCGACCAGTACCGGACGAAGAAGGCCCCGAAGAAGCAGTCCCAGAAGCCCCTCGACGAGGCCGAGCTGGAGGCCGAGGAGGGCTCCGGCGCCGCCGCCGAGGACGACGGCTCCGGCGGCGCCTCCGGCTACTTCCCGTACAAGCCCTACTGCGGGCGGTGCGAGAAGGACCTCACCACCGTCACCTCGTACGACGACGACACCACCGAGCTCGCCTACACCTGCACGAGCTGCGGCTTCACCGAGACCGTCAAGCTCAGCGAGTTCAACCGCGGCAAGCTGGTCTGGAAGGTCGACTGGCCCATGCGCTGGGCCTACGAGGGCGTCATCTTCGAGCCCTCCGGTGTCGACCACTCCTCGCCCGGCTCGTCCTTCCAGGTCGGCGGCCAGATCGTCCGCATCTTCGACGGCGTCCAGCCCATCGGCCCCATGTACGCCTTCGTCGGCATCAGCGGCATGGCCAAGATGTCCTCCTCCAAGGGCGGCGTGCCCACCGCGGCCGACGCCCTGAAGATCATGGAGCCCCAGATCCTGCGCTGGCTCTACGCCCGCCGCAGGCCCAACCAGTCCTTCAAGATCGCCTTCGACCAGGAGATCCAGCGGCTCTACGACGAGTGGGACAAGCTGGAGGCCAAGGTCGCCGACGGCTCCGTCCTGCCCGCCGACGCCGCCGCCCACTCCCGGGCCACCCGCACGGCCGCCGGCGAGCTGCCGCGCACCCCGCGCCCGCTCCCGTACCGCACCCTCGCCTCCGTCATGGACATCACCGCCGGCCACGACGAGCAGACCCTGCGGATCCTCACCGAACTCGACCCCGAGAACCCCGTCACCTCCCTCGACGAGGTCCGCCCGCGCCTCGACCGCGCCGAGAACTGGATCACCAACCAGGTCCCGGCCGACCAGCGCACCATCGTCCGCGAGGAGCCCGACACCGAGCTCCTCGGCTCCCTGGACGACGAGGGCCGCGAATCGCTCCGCCTCCTCCTGGAGGGCCTCGACACCCACTGGTCGCTCGACGGACTCACCACCCTCGTCTACGGCGTCCCGAAGGTCATGGCCGGACTCGACCCCGAGGCCAAGCCGACCCCGGAGCTGAAGCTCGCCCAGCGCGCCTTCTTCGCCCTGCTCTACAAGCTCCTCGTCAGCCGCGAGACCGGCCCCCGCCTGCCCACGCTGCTGCTCGCGGTGGGCGCCGAGCGGGTGCGCAAGCTGCTCGGCGCGTGAGCGCCTGACCTGAGCACGTGAAAGGGCCGCCGCCCGGAGAGATCCGGGTGGCGGCCCTTTCACATGCGCTCCTCGTACCCCTACGGGGCGTCCACGTCGGCCCTCGCCTGCTGGACCCGCTCCTGCGCACCCGGCACCGCCTGCCGCAGCAGATCGATGTCGGACGCCGGGAACTCCGGAAGCCCGTACTGCTCGGCCACCAGCCGCGCCAGCTCGTCCTCGGCCGGGAACCGCTCGTGCTCCAGCACGTACGAGCCCATGACCTTGTAGACCACGTCCTCGAACTCGTTGACCGGCTGCTCCGGCTGCTCCACGTACTCGGGGTACGGCACGAACTCCTCCGGACCCGGCGGAGGCACGTCCTCCGGCCCCTGCGGCACCGGGACCGGCATGGGCTCGAGACCCTCCACGATCTGCGGGTTGTACGTCCCCTCGTACGCCTCCGGAGAGACCTGCGGGGCATCGAACCACGGACTCTCGTGATTCACCGGCCCACCCGGCACCTGCACCTGACCCGGCACCTGGGCCGGACCCTGCCCCTGCGCCTGCGCCGGAAGCTGAGCCTGCAACGCCGCCGGCTGCTGCGCCTGCGCGAGCGGCACCGACTGCGCCGGGACCGACTGGGAAGACCCCGGCGGAAGCACCGCCGGCTCGATGCCCGCCGCCGCCAGACCCGCCGGAGCCGTCTCCGCCAACGGCACCCCGTACCGGGCCAGCCGCAGCGGCATCAGCGCCTCCACCGGAGCCTTGCGCCGCCAACCCCGCCCGAACCGCGCCTGCAGCCGGGCCTGATAGATCAGCCGCTCCTGCTCCAACTTGATAACCTGCTCGTACGAGCGGAGCTCCCACAGCTTCATCCGGCGCCACAACCGGAACGTCGGCACCGGCGAGAGCAGCCAGCGGGTGATCCGCACGCCCTCCATGTGCTTGTCGGCCGTGATGTCCGCGATCCGGCCCACCGCGTGCCGCGCCGCCTCCACGGCCACCACGAACAGCACCGGGATCACCGCGTGCATGCCCACACCCAGCGGGTCCGGCCACGCGGCCGCGCCGTTGAAGGCGATCGTCGCGGCCGTCAGCACCCAGGCCGTCTGACGCAGCAGCGGAAACGGGATCCGCAACCAGGTCAGCAGCAGATCCAGAGCGAGCAGCACACAGATGCCCGCGTCGATGCCGATCGGGAAGAAGTACGAGAAGGTGCCGAAGCCCTTCTGCAGGGCGAGCTCGCGCACGGCGGCGTACGAACCCGCGAAACCGATCCCCGCGATGATCAGCGCACCGCCGATGACGAGGCCGATGAGTATTCGGTGTGTGCGTGTCAGCTGCATCGCGGCCACCCGCGATCCCCTCCCGTCATTCGACATCCGGCGCGCACAGAGTGGCACATGTGAACGAAGCCCGGCCCCCGGGGGAGGGACGGGCTCCGCGCGTACAGGGGACTCTGCGCTGGTTTGTGACTACTTGTTGGCTGCGGCGACCGCCGCGACGGCCTCCTTGACCGCCGATCCCGCACCGTTCGTGATCGTCTTCTCCGACGGGGTCTCGGCACCCGCGTAACCGGCACCGTTGTACGACAGCAGCACCAGCACATTGCCCGTACGCACCAGGATCGACGTGTACACGAAGTCCTCGTCCGTCTTGCGCAGCTGGTACGTGACCGTCTTCGCCTCGTCCCCGATGCCCGTGGCCGTGACCGTCTTGAGCTTCTTCGCGCCCGGCGTCTCCTGGACCTTCGCGAGCTCCTTCGCGAGGTTCTCCTTCGCCCGCTCCTGACCGCTGCCGAGCGCGGCATCCGACTCGTACCGGTAGAAGGACACGTCCAGCCAGCGGTACTGCGAGCCCTTCACACCCTTGTCGTCGAGCCCGTTCCACGAGCAGCCGCCACGGCTGGTCAGGTCACTGGAGACGGCGGGCGTGCCGTTCTTCGTCTTCGCCTTGGGCACCAGGGACGCCGTCGTCTTCGCGGAGATCGACTTGCAGACCTCGGGCAGCTTCGCGAACCTCGCCGGCTCCACCGTCTTCGTCGACTGCGAGGGCGACGGAGTCGCCGACGCCGAAGCGGACGTCTTGTCCTGCCCCTGCCCCTGCCCCTGCGTCGTGCCGGAGCCACCGGAGTCGCCGGAGTCCGAGGAGCATCCCGCGACCACGAGCATCACCGGGACGGCGGCGCAGGCGAGTATGCGGGTGAGTCGCGTTCGCGGAGCTGATCGCTGCATGGTTCCTTCAGTCACTTGTCGTACGGTCCGGCCGGCGGCCACGGGTACGCCGACACGTTACGTGGTCGCCGTCCGCTCACGGAGCGGATGCGAACGGCTACTCCTCAAGCCGCTCGGCGAGCTGCCGGGCCAGATTCCGGGCCTTTTCCTGCAGTTCCGCGCTGTCGGGGGCCTCGGCGGAACCCGTGGTCTGCTCCTGGTACCAGACCGTCACGATCACGTTCGATGTGCGGAAGACCACGCTGACGGCACGCTGGTGACTGTTCGCACCGCCCGTGCTGAGGACGTCGTCGAGGTACGCGACGTCCCCCAGGCCGTCGAGGACGCGGGGCTCCAGACCGGTCGCGGCCGGGCCGGCGCCCGGGGCCGCGGAGCTCGTGGGGGCACCGCTGGGAGTGCCGGTGGGGGCGCCCGTGGGAGTGGCGCCCGTCGACGGCGCCTTGCCCGCCAGGGCGGCGGCGTCCGCGGCCGGCTTGTCCGTGGCGGAAGGGGCGCCCGTCGCCGGACCCGTCGGGGATCCCGTGGTGGTGGGCGGCGCCGTGGGCACCGGGATGCCCGCCGCGAGCTGCTTGCGGACGTACACCTCCTGCGCCCGGTCGTCGTCGCTGACGGCCGCGTCGTACGACACCACCCGCTCGATGTCCAGGGAGAGCCGGTGCGAGGTGTCCGGGGTGTCGGCCTTCCACGTGCAGCCGACGCGCCGGTCGGTGTCGTACGTGACGGCTGCGACGCCCCGGTACGCCTTGGCGCGCTCGGCGTCGGGCAGCGCGGCGGCGCCCGGGAGCAAATCCTTGAGGGTGGCCTGCGGGACGGCGCCGCAGGGCTCGAAGAGGGTGCGGTAGCGGCCGGGGGGCGCGACGGGGGCGGCGGCCTGGCCGGCCTTGGCGTCGACGGCGATGTCGTCGGCGGGGGCGCCGGCGGAGCACGCGGTGAGGCCGGCCCCCAGGCCCAGGCCGAGTGCGAGGACGACGGCGGTGCGAGCCGTGGGCCCGGTGCGGCCGGGTGCGTACCTCTTTCGCTGCACGGTCCCAGGCTCCCTTCACCCGAAGTCTTTCCCGAAAACTGTTTGCCGCGCGAACCCGGCCGGTGGACACAATGTCTATCGCACACGCAGCCGTTGATGTCGCTCCCCTGTCACCTGTACGGGCTTTGGCTCCGGTTTTTGCGTTATCGGTCTTTTCGGGGGAATCGAGGGAGTATGTCGTACGTAGAGGTGCCGGGCGCGAAAGTACCGATCAGGATGTGGGCCGACCCCGCGTCGGTCGAGGGCGGCGCCATGCAACAGCTGCAGAACGTGGCGACGCTGCCGTGGATCAAGGGCCTCGCCGTGATGCCGGACGTGCACTACGGCAAGGGTGCGACGGTCGGGTCCGTGATCGCGATGCAGGGCGCGGTCTGTCCGGCGGCGGTCGGTGTGGACATCGGCTGCGGGATGTCGGCGGTCAAGACCTCCCTGACCGCGAACGACCTGCCGGGTGACCTGTCGCGACTGCGGTCGAAGATCGAGCAGGCGATTCCGGTGGGGCGGGGTCTGCACCGGACGGAGGTGGATCCGGGACGGCTGTACCAGTTCCCGACGTCGGGCTGGGGCGACTTCTGGTCGCGGTTCGACGGGGTCGCGGATGCGGTCAAATTCCGCCAGGAACGGGCGCGACTGCAGATGGGAACGCTCGGATCCGGAAACCATTTCGTTGAATTTTGTATCGACTCGGTCGGTTCGGTGTGGCTCATGCTGCACTCCGGGTCCCGGAACATCGGCAAGGAGCTCGCCGAGTACCACATCGGCGAGGCGCAGAAGCTGCCGCACAACCAGGGGCTCGTCGACCGTGACCTCGCGGTCTTCGTCGCGGACACCCCGCAGATGGCGGCCTACCGGCACGACCTCTTCTGGGCGCAGGAGTACGCGAAGTACAACCGCGCGATCATGATGGCGCTCTTCCAGGAGGTCATCCGGAGGGAGTTCCGCAAGGCCAGGGTGACCTTCGAGCCGGTGATTTCCTGCCACCACAACTACGTGGCGGAGGAGCGGTACGAGGGCATGGACCTGCTGGTCACGCGGAAGGGCGCGATCCGGGCCGGCTCCGGGGAGTTCGGGATCATCCCGGGCTCGATGGGGACGGGTTCCTACATCGTCAAGGGCCTCGGGAACGCGGCGTCTTTCAACTCGGCCTCGCACGGCGCCGGCCGGAAGATGAGCCGGAGCGCGGCGAAGCGGCGCTTCTCGACGCGGGACCTGGAGGAGCAGACGCGGGGCGTGGAGTGCCGCAAGGACTCCGGCGTCGTGGACGAGATCCCGGGGGCGTACAAGCCGATCGAGAAGGTGATCGAGCAGCAGCGGGACCTGGTGGAGGTCGTCGCCAAGCTGAAGCAGGTCATTTGCGTGAAGGGCTGAGGCTCTTCCACGGGGACGAGAAGGGGGCCGGTGCACCGCACCGGCCCCCTTCTCGTGGTCCTACAGCTCGCGGTGGACCTTGGTGTTGGAGGCCTGGGCTCGGGGGCGGACCACCAGGAGGTCGATGTTGACGTGCGGGGGGCGGGTGCAGGCCCAGGTGATGGTGTCGGCCACGTCGTCGGCGGTGAGGGGTTCGGCGACGCCGGCGTAGACCTTGGCGGCCTTCTCGGTGTCGCCGCCGAAGCGGGTGGTGGCGAACTCCTCGGTCTTGACCATGCCGGGGGCGATCTCGATGACGCGGACCGGGGTGCCGACGATCTCCAGGCGGAGGGTCTCGGCGAGGACGCGGGCGCCGTTCTTGGCGGCGACGTAGCCGGCGCCGCCCTCGTAGGTGGAGTGGCCGGCGGTGGAGGAGAGGACGACCACCGTGCCGTCGCCGCTCGCGGTGAGGGCGGGGAGCAGGGCCTGGGTCATGTTCAGGGTGCCGAGGACGTTGACCTCGTACATCCGGCGCCAGTCCTCGGGGTCGCCGGTGGCGACGGGGTCGGCGCCGAGGGCGCCGCCGGCGTTGTTGACGAGGACGGCGAGGGTGCGGAAGGCGGTGGCGAAGTCGTCGACGGCGGTGCGGTCGGTGACGTCGAGGGCGTAGGCGGTGGCTTGGTGGCCGGCTTCGTTGATCTCGGCGGCGAGGGCCTCGATGCGGTCCTTGCGGCGGGCGGTGAGGACCACGCGGTAGCCGGCGGCGGCCAGCTGTCGGGCGGTGGCGGCGCCGATTCCGCTGCTTGCTCCGGTGATGACGGCGATGGGGGTACCGGGGGCGGACATGGGGTGCTCCTCGCGCGGGTGGTCGGTGTCGTCGGTCGCCCGGTCAGGATAGGTGGGGGCGTGGGTCAGCGGCCTCGTGGGGCGTACATGATCACGGCCATGCCGGCGAGGCAGATCAGGGCGCCGGTGACGTCCCAGCGGTCGGGTCGGTAGCCGTCGGCGGCCATGCCCCAGGCGAGGGAGCCGGCGACGAACACTCCGCCGTAGGCGGCGAGGACGCGGCCGAACTCGGCGTCGGGTTGGAGGGTGGCGACGACGCCGTAGGCGCCGAGGGCGATGATTCCCGCGCCGATCCAGATCCAGCCGCGGTGCTCCCGTACGCCCTGCCAGACGAGCCAGGCGCCGCCGATCTCGAAGAGGGCGGCGAGGACGAACAGGGCGATGGAGCGGGCGATCGGCATGGGGGCAGGGTGTCATGGGACACGCGGACTGATGGGTTGTCAGAATATGTGATGATTGCTGGGTATTTTGGGTGTATGCGTGGATTGCGGAAGGGTGTGCTCGGGGTCGCTCTCGCGGCTGTCGTGGTGGGTGTGGGTAGCGGTGCCGGCGCTGTGGGGCCGGTGGCGGGCGGGGCCGAGGCGGATCTGTCTCATCACGGGCACGTCTCCCTCTGGGACGGGAGGGTCGGGGTCTGGCTGGTGAGCGAGAACCACGGGCCCTCCGACGTCTCCCAGGCGACGGTCCGGCTGGCCTTCTCCGCGCCGATGGCGGGCGGCCAGGAGCTGCCGCCGGCCTGTCTGTGGAGCAGTGAGCGGGTGGTGTCCTGTCGGACGGGCGCGCTCCGGGCCGCGGGGGGCGTGGGTGAGCTGGCGCTCGACCTGCGGACCGCGGCCCTTCCGGAGGAGATGACGGTCGAGATCACCACGGCCTGGCGGGACGGGGTGGCCGACCGGAATCCCCGGAACGACCGGCACCGTGTCCTGGTGCTCGCCACCGGGGATCCCTACGTCTTCTGAGTCGCCGGTGCCGGTCAGTGGCTCGCCCAGTGGACGTATCCGTCCGGGCGGACCAGTACCGCGGCCTTCTTCGCCGGGCCCGTCCAGGTGGCCCGCACGAGGTGCTTCGGGGTGACGGGGGCGGTCGCCGGCAGCGCCGGGGCCGCTCCCTCCGGGGCGATCAGGACGAACTCGCCCCGGCGGAGCAGCTCGTAGAGCCGGCCTTCGCGCAGGTGGGCGTCGGGTGCGCGGCGGCCCGAGGGGCGGTGGGCGCCCGGCGCGGGGGCGTAGGAGATGCCGATGCCGCTGACCATGTCCATGGCGCGGGCCGAGGCGGGCGGGACCGCGTTCAGGAAGCGGGCGGCGAGGGAGCGGGCGGCGCGGGTGAGCGGGGTGTGGGCCATCGCGAGGCGGACGATCGCGCCGCTGCTGCGGAGGACCATGGCGCCGACGGGGTGGCGCTCGGACTGGTAGCTGTCGAGGAGGGCCTCGGGGTCGGGTGTCTCGCCGCGGAGCGCGGCGGTGAGCTTCCAGGAGAGGTTGGCGGCGTCCTGGAGGCCGGTGTTCATGCCCTGGCCGCCGGCGGGGGAGTGGACGTGGGCGGCGTCTCCGGCGAGGAAAGCGCGGCCGACGCGGTAGGCGGGGGCCTGGCGCTCGTCGCTGTGGAAGCGGGAGATCCAGCGGGCGTCGTGCATGCCGTAGTCCGTGCCGAGGGCCTTGCGGGCGATCTCGCGGACCTCGTCGAGGTCGACGGGCTCGCTGTCGGCGACCTGGCGGGTGCGGGTCCAGCCCATCACCCGGTACCAGCCGTCGCCGAAGGGGGCGAGGAAGGCGAAGGTGTCTCCGGAACCGGCGACGCTGAACGAGTCGGCGGGCTCCTCGGCCAGGCGCACGTCGGCGAGGACGATGGAGCGGATCACGGACCGGCCGGGGAAGGGCAGGCCGAGGGCGGTGCGGACGGAGCTCCGGACGCCGTCCGTGCCGACCAGGTAGCGGGCGCGGAGGGCGAGCGGGGTGCCGTCGGGGTCGGTGAGCTCGGCGGTGGCGCCGTCGGCGTCCTGGCGCAGTCCGCGCAGCTCCGTCCCGTACCGGAAGGTGACCCCCGCGGCGACCGCCCGGCGCTCCAGGAGGCGCTCGACCTCGTACTGCGGGGTGACGAGCAGGTGGTTGAAGCGGGTGGGCAGCCGGGTCAGGTCCAGGTCGAGGCGGCCGAAGAGCCGTGCGGTGGTCAGGGTGGTGCCGGTGGTGAGGAGTTCGTCCGCGAGGCCGCGGGCGTCGAGCTGCTCCAGGGTGCGGGCGTGGACGCCGAAGGCGCGGGTCATGTTGCCCAGGCCGTGGGGGCGGCGCTCGACGAGGGTGACGTCGATGCCGGCGGTGGCGAGGTCTCCGGCGAGCAGGAGCCCGGTGGGGCCCGCGCCGATGACGAGTACGTCCGTGTCCGTGGTGCTCATGGCTGCCTCCAGGGTGCCCACGATCGTTTGCCAACAACTGTTGGTCAACGCTTGTTGGCAACGTTAGGACCGCTCGAATGGCGTGTCAACACCCGTTGGCCTACAGTTGTTGACATGACGACCGTCCGCCGCTCCGACGCCACCCGGGCCGCCATCCTGGAGGCCGCCCGCGAGCGCTTCGCCTCCGACGGATACGAGCGCGCCACCATCCGGGCCATCGCCCGCGACGCCGGGATCGACCCGTCGATGGTGATGCGCTACTACGGCAACAAGGAGGGGCTGTTCGCCGCCGCCTCCGAGGTCGACATCGGCCTCCCCGAGCTGGGCGCCCTGCCCGCGCAGCACATCGGGGCCGTCCTGGTCACGCACTTCCTGGAGCGCTGGGAGAGCGACGAGGTCCTCACCGCGATGCTGCGGGTGGGGGTCACCAACGAGGCCGGGGCCGCGCGCATGCAGGCGATCTTCGCCCAGCAGCTCGGTCCGGTCACCCGGGGCGTCTGCCCCGACCCGGCGGACGCCCCGCGCCGGGCGGCGCTCGTCGCGTCCCAGATCCTCGGCATGGCCCTCACCCGGTACGTGCTGCGCCTGCCGCCGGCCGTCGAGATGTCCGCCGAGGAGATCGTGGCCTGGCTGGGGCCCACCGTGCAGCGTTACCTCACCGCCGAGGCGCCCTGAGCGGCCCCGCCGGGGCCGGCCCGCTCCGTGACCCGGGGGTACCCGGCTCGTACAATCTCTGCATGACGCAGAAGAGTTCCGTCCGGCGCCAGGCGCTCATGAGCGAGCTGTACGGGGAGGCCCGCCGCTACATGGCCGCCTACGCCCTGTTCAACCAGGCCGTCGCCGACCACCTGGGGCTCCACCCGACCGACGTGCAGTGCCTGAACCTGCTCAGCCTGGAGGAAGGGCCGGTGACCACCGGCCGCGTCGCCGAGCTCACCGGACTCACCACCGGCTCCGCCACCCGCCTCGTCGACCGGCTCGAACGCTCCGGCTACGTGACCCGCGAGCGCGACACCGAGGACCGGCGCCGGGTCCTGGTGGCGCTCGTCCCCGAGCGGATGGCGGAGCTCGGCGACCTCTGGCGGAAGCTCAACAGCACCTGGGGCACGATGTTCGACGTCTACAGCGACGCCGAGCTCGCGCTGCTCATCGCCCACATGCGGCGCACCGTCGAGGTCAGCGCCACGCAGGTCGAGCGGTTGCGCGGGGGCGACCTCGGCTGACCGCGGGCGGGGCCGGGGCCTTCCGGCGGGCCTCTTCCGGCCGGTGCCTTCCGGCCTTCCGGCCGGCGTCTTCTAGTGGGTCGCCGCCCCGCCGAACTCCCTCACCGCGTCGGAGACGATCGCCTCCAGGCGCGCGTGGTGCGCGCCGCGCCAGTACACCCTGCCGCACTCCACGCACTCCGCGAACACGTCGTACGTCTTCTCGGTGCCCTGCTCCAGACGCTCGCGCACCCTGTCCTTGTCGGCATCGCTCAGCTCCCCGTTGCACGCCGTGCAGCGGGTCCAGGGCGCCAGCGGCGGGGCGAACCGCTCCAGCACGTCGCGGAGTTGGTCGTCCGGCCGGTCGCTGTAGACGTAGGCTCCCGCCCACAGTTCGCGGCGGCGCAGCAGACCCCGGTCCCGCGAGAGCATCACGCGCCGCTCGCGCGCGGAGAGCGCGGCGAGGGCGGGGTCGCCGATGTCCTCGCTCTCGTACGCCGCGTCCACGCCGAGCAGGCGCAGGCGCCGGGCCAGCGTGCCGAGGTGCACGTCCAGCAGGAACCGGAGCGGCGCGCCCGGCACCGGCTGCGGGCGGGGCACGTCCTCCACCTCGACGGTCTCGCCCGCGCCGGGGATGTGCGAGGCGTCGACGGGCTGCCCGTCCACCAGGAGCCGGCCGGCCTCGGTGAGCGGCACGCCCAGCGACTCCACGACGTGGCCGAGCGACGAGGTGCCGTCGGTGGTCAGGGGGGTGGGGCCGGAGCGGCGGTCTGCCGGGACGAAGAGGTGGAGGGCGGGGGCGAAGCTGATCTGGATCTGCGGTCCGTTCACGGGGACAGGATGGCATCGGGGGTTTGGGGGTGGCCAGGGAATTCGGTTCCGGGGGTGGGGCCGAGTGCCTCCGCGTTCCGCGCCTGGCCCGCACCACCAGTGCGGCGCGCAATGTGGTGCGGGTTCAGGCTCGGGAGCCTCTGGCGCCGGCAAGGGCGCCGTTCCGTTGTGCCCACCCGTTCCGCCCCAGCGGAACGATTGCCCACAACGGGGTGGGTGGGCACCGCCCCGGCGGAACGATTGCCCACAACGGGGGGGGTGGGCACCGCCCCGGCGGAAGCGACTGCCCACGACGGGGGTCATGGGCGGAAGGTCTCTGCGTGGTCCGTGGCCCAGGTGGTGAAGGTGCGGGCGGGGTGGCCCGTCAGGTTTTCCGTCGTTCTGGTCAGGGGGGTCGGGCGGCCGTCGTGGGAAGCCCAGTAGGAGAGCAGGGCGTCCGCGAACGGCTCCGGGACGAAGGCCGCCACCGAGTTCTTCCACTCCTCGGGCGTGACCGTCGTGTACGGCGCCGGGCGGCCCGTCACCTCCGCCAGGATCGCCAGCTGATCGGTGAAGTCCAGCGACTCGGGGCCGGTCAGCACGTACGAGGAGCCGCGCAGCCGGGGCTCGGTGAGCACCGCGAAGGCGGCTTCGGCGACATCCCGCTCGTGGATCGGGTCGCCGTACGCGTGCGGGTACGGCAGCGCCGGACCGTGGCCGTCCTTGAGCGCCCGTGCCCACTGCAGGGCGTTGGTGGCGAAGGCGCCCGGCTGGAGGTGGGTGGCCTCGAAGGCCCCGGACTCCGCGGCGGCCGACAGGGCGCGCTCGGCCGCGAGGTGCGAGGCCGCGATGGCGTTCTCCGCGGCGTCCGGCGCGAGGACGGAGCTGGAGGAGAGCAGGACGACGTGCTCGACGCCGGCGGCGCGGGCCCGGTCGGCGAAGGTGCCGACGTGTGCTGCCTCGGCGTACAGGAAGACGGAGTCGACGCCTTGCAGGGCGGCGTCGAAGGTGGCCGGATCGGTGAGATCGCAGCGCACGGTGTCCACGCCCGGTGGTGGGGCGAGGTCCGCGGGGTTCTTGGATCCGGCCCTGGCCTTGACGCCCGCGGCGTCCAGCAGGCCGAGCAGGGTGGCGGCGACGCGGCCGCGGCTTCCGGTGACGAGGACGGTCATGAAGGGCCTCCGAGTTTCTCTGTGATGCATATTTCCTGTGCTGTGCATTCTCTGCGCTACGCAGATAAATATCCGCGATCACGCCTTGCCCGTCAACCCTGAAAAAACCTGGGGTACCGTCCCCGACATGAAGATCATCGACCTCGCCCCCGGCGACCCTCGACTGGAGAGCGATCTCCTGCCGGTCCTCCGCGAGCTCCGCCCCCACCTCACCCCGGAGCTCTTCCGCGAGGTCCACGAGGCCGGGCACCCCCAGGGGCTGCGGTTCAGCGCCGCCTACACGGACGGCGGCCGCTGCGTCGGCGCGGCCGGCTGGCGGATCGTCAACAACACCAGCTCCCTGCGCAAGCTCTACGTCGACGACCTGGTGACCGCCGCCGCCGACCGCTCCACCGGCGTCGGGCACGCGCTCATCGCCCACCTGGAGGACCACGCCCGCGCGGCCGGGTGCCACGAGCTCAACCTCGACTCCGGCACCCACCGCACCGGCGCCCACCGCTTCTACCTGCGCGAGCGCTTCGACATCGTGGCCTTCCACTTCACCCGGCCGCTCACCGCCCCGGACGCCGGTTAACCGAGGTCGAACCGCCAGTCGTTGCAGCGCATCGGGTTCCCCGGCGGATACTCGAAGTCCCGCTCGCCGAGCAGCTCGAACCCCGCCTTGCGGCACACCGCGTTCGACGCGGCGTTGTCCGCGGACGGGAACGCGTGCAGATGGCGGTGCAGCCCCGCGGCCCGGGCCTCGGCGACCACCGCGCGCGTGGCGGCCGTCGCCAGGCCCCGGCCCTGGAAGCCCGGCAGCACCGCCCAACCCGTCTCGTACACGGGCTCGCCGTCCCAGGTCTGCGCCCAGAAGCCGATGCTGCCCACCACGACCTCCTCCGGCAGCAGCACGATCCGGAACATGCGCCCCGCGCCCGTCCCGTCGGCGCTCAGCCCCACGTACCGCCGGTGTCTTCGGACGAGCTGCTCCTCGGTCTCCGGACCGCCGAGATGGTCCATCAACTCCGGCGCGTTCAGGGCGCGCAGCAGTTCGGCGTCCCCCTCGGACCAGGCTTCCAGGCGTACGGATGAGGTGTCGTCGTCCATGCCCGTACGGTAGGTCAGAGCACTGACACCGCGCGGGCGTACGCGGTGGGCGGCACCCCGATCGTCGCCGTGAAGTCCCTTACGAGATGGGCCTGATCGCTGTAGCCCAACTCGGCGGCGAGCGCGGCCCAGTCGGCGTCGGCCGCCGACTCCGCCCGCTCCAGGGCCTCGTGGAACCGGTAGCGCAGGATCACCCACTTTGGGCCGACGCCGACATGGCCGGCGAAAAGGCGCTGGAGCGAGCGCGCCGACAGGCCGCTCGCGGCGGCCAGCCGGGACACCCTGAGGACCGTCCGGTCCGAGCGGATCAGGTCCACCAGCTCCATCGCCTGCCCGGCGGCCGGGTCGGGCTCCGGCCCGTGCGCCAGGAGGAAGGCGTCGAGCGCCGCCACGCGCGCGTGGTCGTCGTCCGGAGACAGCACGGCCGCCGGAGTGCCGGCGCTCCCGTCCCCGCCCCCGTTCGGGAACACGTCCTCCAGCGGTACCCGCCGGCCCGTCCAGGCCGACACCGGCCACGCGGGCGCGAAGGGCCGGAAACCGCCCGGGCGGAACTGCACCCCGCAGACCCGGCCCACCCCCGTCAGCTTCTGCGTGAACAGCCCCAGGCCCACCCCCGACACCTCGGCCGACGCGCTCGCCGCTGCCGCCGGGGCACCCGGCCGCCCGTACCGCTGGAAGACGACGTTCACCGACGGGTGCGGGACGAGACGGCTCGCGTACGGTTCCGGCAGCTCCCAGTCCATCAGCCAGTAGTGCTCCAGGTACGGCCGCAGTTCCGGCGCCGGGACATGGCGGCGGAAGCGGACCCGGGAGAGCAGCTCGGCGGGGTCGACGATGCCCCGGGTGTCCCGGCGGGGGCGGGGAGCGGAGGCGGACACGGTCCGCATGCTAGGCCAGGGGTCCGGGCCGGTCAGTGCGGGCGGTCCGCCGGGCCCGGGGCGAGCCGGGAGACGACCTGGCCGAAGGCGTGCTCCTCCTCGGGCGTCAGGGGCACCGACTCCTGCGGGTGCCAGACCCGCTCCAGCGGGGTGCCCGCCGGCTCGCGGCGGGCGCGGGCCCGGGCTCGCAGGCTCAGCGTCAACCACGTCGCCGTCGAGACGGCGAGCAGGCCGAAGAGCGTGATCACGCGGGGGTCCGAGAACGGGCCGGGCAAGGACATGGCTCACTCCAGGGCGTGAGGGCCGCCCGTATCCGACGCGCCCCGGCTGGGTGGCGCGCGCGTGCGCGACGGCGCTGGTGATTCCTACTGCTTCCTCCCGACTCGTTCAGTTAACACCACCCTGGGGGACTTTCGGCAGGGGGACCGGGGGCCGAAGTCCCGGCCCGGCCCGTCGGCGGCGGGCGACAGGCCCTCTTGTGCGGTCCGGGGAACCCCTCCAAGGTGACGGACGAGGGAGATTCCGGCCGGGGAGGAGCAGCCGCATGTCCGGAACAGAGGGATGGGGATTCACGGACGACAGGGGTACGGAGCTGGGGGCGGCCCGTGTGCCGCTGCGCGTCGCCGCCTATGTACGGGCCGGTGCGGCGCTGCTCGACCTCGGGGTGACGCCGGTCGCCGTGTACGGCTCCGGGCACGACGGCGAGGCGCTCGATCCGGCCAAGGCCGGTGGTCTCCGGGCGGCCGGAGTGCCGTACCTCGGACCGGGCCGGGCCCTGGGCGAGGAGGCGCTGAGCGGGCTGCGGCCGGACGTGATCGTCGACGTGACCTACGACGGCAAGAGCCCGTACGCGCTCGACGAGGCGGTCGCCGAGCGGCTCGGGGTCCCGCTCGTCGCGCTCTCCGTCGGCAACGAACTCACCCTGCCGGCGATCCTCGACCGCTTCGCCGCCCTGGCCGCGAGTCTCGGCGCCGGGCCGGCGCGGTCCGCCGCCGGGCCGACGCGGCCCGCTTCCGCCGCCGAGTCCGCCGCCGGGTCGGTGCTGTCCGCCTCCGGCGCCGAGTCCGCCGCCGGGCCCGCGCCTGCCGCCGGGCCCGCGCCTGCCGCTCCCGGCGTGATCCCTGCCGTCTCCGGCGCGGCCCCTGATGTCTCCGGTGCGGCCCCTGCCGTCTCCGGCGCGGCCCCCGCTGCTCCCGGCGTGGATCCTGCCGTCTCCGGCGCGGCCCCCACCGCCCCCAGCGCGGACCCCGCCGCCCAGTCCGTGCCCGCCGCCCAGTCCATGCCCGCCGCCCAGTCCGTGCCCCTCGTCCCCGCCCCCGCCCTCGCCGCCGCCGAGGCTCTTCTTCGGGGCGTCGTCGGCAGGGCCGGGGGTGCCGTGCTCGCGCTCTCCGGGGCGGGGGTCGAGCAGGTGCACCTCGCTCGGCCGCAGGCCTGGCCCGAGCTGGCGCACCTCGCCGGGCTGGGCGTCCGGCTGCTCGATCCCGGCCCCGGGCCGGGCGCCAACTGGCTCACCGGCGACTGGGCCAGGGTCGCCGAACTCCGTCCCGACCTGGTCCTCTTCGACGAACGGGAGCACGCGACCCCGCCGTACGAGCTCCCCTCCGGGGTCCGTCTCGTCCCCTGGAACCCCGAGACCCCGCCCAGCCCCGCCGCGTACGCCCGCTTCTTCCGCGACCTCGCCGAGGCCCTGGCCGCGTAAGGGCCGGCTACGCGAGGCGCGCGCGGAGGGAGGCGGCGAACTCCTCCGCGCGGGCGAGCTGGGCCCGTAGTTCGGCGACGCGCTCCGCCGCGGCCTCCTCGTAGCGGCGGACGCGGGTCACCAGGGCGGCCCGCTCGGCCGGTTCGAGTTCACCGTCCGTGCCCGGGCGGTCGGCGGACAGCCGGTCCACGGCGCCGAGGAGCTCGCGGGTCTCGTCGAGGGTGAAGCCGAGCGGTCCCATCCGACGGACCACCATCAGCCGGGAGACGTCCGCGTCCGTGTAGAGGGGGAAGCCGCCCGGCGAGGACGCGGACGGGGCGACCAGGCCGCTGTCCTCGTACTGCCGGATGGTCCGCAGCGACAGTTCGGTCCGTGCGGCGACCTCGCCGATCTGCATGGGCCGGCCGGTCATGCGTACTGCGCTCACGCGTCTGGCTCCTTCCTCGTACGGGGAGCCCCAGGGCGTACGGGCTCCCCTCAGGGCGCGACTTCCGCGCATTCCATAGCATTCGTCCTAATTTCAGCACCTATGAGGGGTGGAAGTGCGGCGAAACGCCTGCGCACCGGTCGGCTCACGGCCAGACCAGGCAGTACGGCTGGTGCCCCGCCTCGTGGAGGCGGACCGAGAAGTCCTGCCATTCGTGGAGGAGCCGGTAGACGTCGAAGGCGTCGCGCGGGCCGCCGCGGTCCGGGACCGTCGACCAGATGAAGGCGGCGGCGCCGACCGACTCCTCGCCGATCCCCCGCAGCGGGTCGACCACGGTCATCGGCAGCTTCACCACCGCGTAGTCCGGGTGCAGCACCACCAGCTCCAGCGGCGGCACCTTGTGCAGGGGCATCCCCTGGATGCCGGTCAGGACCATGGCCGCTATCGTCTCGGGCTTGATCTTGGTGAACATGCCGCCCATGCCGAGCTCGTCCCCGCCGAGCTCCTCGGGGCGCATCGAGATCGGGACCTGGGCCGCGGTGGCGCTGTTCGGCGCGCCGAAGTACTTGTACGTCACCCCCAAGCTCCGGCCCCCGGTCGTAGGGGCCGAATCCGCGACGGGCTCCGGCTTCGGCCGGTGCTCCGAAGCGGTCGGCTCCTCGGATCGCCTGCGCCGGTGCCTCCCCCGCCGGGCAGACTCCGGACCCAGGTCGCCCGTCCCCTCGCCCGGTCCGCCACCGCGATGCATATCTCCACCCGACTGCTTTTTCTCGGCAACACGACCCCGCCGCGCAACCCGATCATCGTGTCAGTGACCTCCCCCGCGTTCGTACGGTGAAACACCTGTCCGCAAGAACGCCGTGGCCTCTGACACCATGGATTCCGTGAGTCATCCCTATGACGCCCCAGTTTCGCAGACGCGGACGGGGAGCGCCTCGGCGTAACAGACAGGATGCTCACCGCCGTCCCTCCGTTCCCGATGTCGTGCCCGAAGTCGTTCTCGCAGGTCAGGATCACAGTGCCGTATTCATACGAAGCCCCAGTCTCACAGACGCTTTTCGACCGCGCTTCCCTCGTGACGCCCGGCGGCGTGAACTCACCGGTGCGTGCCTTCCGGGCCGTGGGCGGAACGCCCCGGTTCATGGTGTCCGGTTCCGGTCCGTACCTCACCGACGCGGACGGTCGTGAGTACGTCGACCTCGTCTGCTCGTGGGGACCGATGATCCTCGGCCACGCGCACCCCGAGGTGACGGCCGCCGTGCAGGCCGCCGTGGCCCGCGGCACCTCCTTCGGTACGCCCGGCGAGGGCGAGGTCGCGCTCGGCGAGGAGATCGTCGCGCGGATCGAGCCGGTCGAGCAGGTGCGGCTGGTTTCCAGCGGTACGGAGGCGACCATGTCGGCCATCCGGCTCGCCCGCGGGTTCACCGGGCGCGCCAAGGTCGTCAAGTTCGCGGGCTGCTACCACGGCCACGTGGACGCGCTGCTCGCCGCGGCCGGTTCCGGTCTGGCCACCTTCGCCCTGCCGGACACGCCCGGCGTGACCGGCGCGCAGGCCGGCGACACGATCGTGCTGCCGTACAACGACCTGGAGGCCGTGCGGGAGGCGTTCGCCGCGCACCCGGGCGAGATCGCCTGTGTGATCACGGAGGCCTCGCCCGGCAACATGGGCGTCGTGCCGCCGGTGGCGGGCTTCAACCAGGGCCTCGCGGACCTGTGCCGGGAGAACGGCGCGCTGTACATCTCCGACGAGGTCATGACCGGTTTCCGTACCTCGCGGGCCGGCTGGTACGGCGTCGACGGCGTGAAGCCCGACCTGATGACCTTCGGCAAGGTCATGGGCGGCGGCTTCCCGGCGGCCGCGTTCGGCGGCCGCGCGGACGTCATGGGGCACCTGGCGCCGGCCGGGCCGGTCTACCAGGCGGGCACCCTCTCCGGCAACCCGGTCGCGACGGCCGCCGGGCTCGCGCAGCTGCGGCTGCTCGACGAGGCCGCGTACGAGAAGGTCGACGCGGTGTCGGCGGAGATCCAGGGGCTCGTCACCGGCGCGCTCGCGAAGGAGGGCGTGGCGCACCGGCTGCAGACCGCGTCCAACATGTTCTCGGTGTTCTTCACCGCCGACGAGGTGCGGGACTACGACGACGCGAAGAAGCAGGAGGCGTTCCGCTTCAACGCCTTCTTCCACTCGATGCTGGCCGACGGCGTGTACCTGCCGCCGTCCGCGTTCGAGTCCTGGTTCGTGTCGACCGCGCACGACGAGCGGGCGATCGAGCGGATCGCCGCCGCACTCCCGGCCGCGGCCCGCGCCGCCGCGGAGGCCACGGCATGAGCCTCCCCGCCGACAAGAAGAACGACCAGGACGTCACCGTCGTCCACCTGATGCGCCACGGCGAGGTCCACAACCCCGACGGCGTGCTGTACGGCCGCCGGGCCGGCTACCACCTGTCCGAGCTGGGCCGGCAGATGGCGGACCGGGTGGCCGAGTCGCTGGCCGGCCGGGACATCACGTACGTCGTCTCCTCCCCGCTGGAGCGGGCGCAGGAGACGGCGACGCCGATCGCCAAGACGCACGGTCTGGATCTGGCCACCGACGAGCGGCTGATCGAGGCGGCGAACGTCTTCGAGGGCAAGACCTTCGGCGTCGGTGACGGGGCGCTGCGCAAGCCGGGGAACTGGAAGCACCTCACCAACCCGTTCCAGCCGTCCTGGGGCGAGCCGTACGTCGAGCAGGTCGTGCGCATGATGGGTGCGCTCGACGCGGCGAAGGACGCGGCCCGGGGGCACGAGGCGGTCTGCGTCAGCCATCAGCTGCCGATCTGGATCGTCCGCAGCTTCGTGGAGAAGCGGCGGCTCTGGCACGACCCGCGCCGCCGTCAGTGCACGCTTGCCTCGCTGACCTCGTTCACGTACCGCGGCGACAAGATCGTCTCGGTCGGGTACAGCGAGCCGGCCCGCGACCTCGTTCCGGCGCACCTCCTGGCGGGCGCGAAGCCGGTCAAGGGGAAGTCGAAGGCCTTCGGGGCGTAGTACCCGGCGCCGTACCCGGAAAGCGGGCATCCCCTGGACAGGGGGGTGCCGAAGGGTCACAGTCAGGGCGGTCGGATGATGTTCATGTCATCCGACCGCCCTAAAATTTTTGTGCGATTTTCCGGAACCTCCGTGTTCCTCCCGGCATCTCACTCATTGTCGGTTTGGATGACGTTCAGGTCATACGTCAGCGCGAATGGGGATGTCATGCGCGGGATCAGCGGGATCAGTCGAAGGGGGCTGCTCGGAGCGGGCGTTGGGGCCGCTGCGGCGGTGGGGCTCGCCGCATGTAGCACCGGAAATCAAGACAAGCCC
Organism: Streptomyces sp. NPDC006197; assembly: GCF_040613865.1. Lineage (NCBI taxonomy): Bacteria > Bacillati > Actinomycetota > Actinomycetes > Kitasatosporales > Streptomycetaceae > Streptomyces > Streptomyces sp. NPDC006197. Next base: position 40,111 of record NZ_JBEXSZ010000044.1, read on the forward strand.
GGACATTCGGGACCGGGTAAGGGGGGTGACGTCTCGGCGGACCCGGGCACGCCCACCCCGACCAAGGAGGACGCCCGGCTCATCGGCGACGGTTCCACCGCCGACACCGGCAAGCAACCGCACCAGCCCGACGCCCCCGTCCCGCTCGAACCCGGCCAGACCCCGCCCCAGTTCGTGATCTTCTCCTGGGACGGCGCCGGCGAGGTCGGCAACGGCCTCTTCCCGCGCTTCCTCGAACTCGCGAAGAACAACGACGCGGCGATGACCTTCTTCCTCTCCGGGATCTACCTCCTCCCCGAGTCGAAGAAGGACCTCTACCGCCCGCCGAACAACCGCGTCGGCGCCTCCGACATCGGCTACCTCACCGACGGGCACATCAAGGAGACCCTGAAGTACGTCCGGCAGGCCTGGCTCGACGGCCACGAGATCGGCACCCACTTCAACGGGCACTTCTGCGGCGGCTCCGGCTCCGTCGGCAACTGGACCCCGGCCCAGTGGCAGAGCGAGATCGACCAGGCGATGAAGTTCGTCACCGAGTGGAAGACCAACAGCGGCTGGACCGACCTCGACCCGCTGCCCTTCGACTACTCCAAGGAGCTCGTCGGCGGCCGCACCCCCTGCCTCCTCGGCCAGGACAACCTGCTCCCCACCGCCAAGCGCCTGGGCTGGCGCTACGACGCCAGCTCGCCCGGCGGCCGGCAGATGTGGCCGACGAAGCGCCAGGGGATCTGGGACCTCCCCCTCCAGGCCGTGCCCTTCCCCGGGCACTCCTTCGAGGTCCTCTCCATGGACTACAACATGCTCGCCAACCAGTCGAAGAACACGACCAAGGGCATGCCCTCGCGCTATCCGGGCTGGCGCAAGCAGGCGGCCGAGGCGTACCTCTCCGGCTTCACGCGCGCGTACGAGTCGAATCGCGCGCCTTTCTTCATCGGCAACCACTTCGAGCAGTGGAACGGCGGCATCTACATGGACGCCGTCGAAGAGGCGCTCAAGGGAATGGCCGGAAAGAAGGACGTGCGGCTCGTCTCCTTCAAGCAGTTCGTGGACTGGCTCGACGTCCAGGACCCGAAGATCCTGGAGAAGCTGCGCTCGCTGGAAGTCGGACAGAAGCCCGCGGGCGGCTGGAACGCCTTCCTCCGGCCGACCCCTTCGACCCCGCCTCCCACCCCGACCGCTTAGGCGATCTTGACAAGGGGCTTTACGGGCACGTAGGGGGGTGCCCAAGATCCCCCAAACGCCCATGCGAAACTTTTCACATGAGCCTTAGCCGTGCCCCCCGACGCACCCGGCGCGCCCTGACCGCCGTCGGAATGCTGTCCGCCGCCGCCCTCGCGCTCTCGGCCTGCGGCGGCGAGAACAACGGCAAGTCCGGCGGCGGTGGCAACACCAACTTCGTGACCGACACGGGTGGCATCTCCACCGTCGCCAAGGGCGAGCGCACGGCACCGAAGGAGATCGCCGGCGAGACCCTCGACGGCGAGCGGCTCGACGTCGCCGCCTTCAAGGGCAAGGTCGTCGTCCTCAACGTCTGGGGCTCCTGGTGCGGCCCGTGCCGCGCCGAGGCCCCGCACTTCGTGAAGGCCGCCAAGGACCTCAAGGGCCAGGGCGTCGAGTTCGTCGGCCTCAACACCCGCGACTTCAACAAGCAGCAGGCGCTCACCTTCGAAGAGGACTACGGGGTGACCTACCCCAGCCTCTACGACCCCAACGGCAAGCTGATCCTCTTCGGCTTCCCCAAGGGCACGCTCAACCCCCAGTCCATCCCCTCCACCGTCGTCCTCGACAAGGAGGGCAAGATCGCCGCCCGCTCGCTCATGGCGCTCGACGAGAAGAAGCTCCGGTCGATGATCGAGCCCCTCCTCAAGGAGAAGTGAGCCCGTGAACGAGACGGTCACCAGCGGAGCCCTGCTGCTCGCCCTGCCCCTCGCGGTCCTCGGCGGCCTCGTCTCCTTCTTCTCGCCGTGCGTGCTGCCGCTCGTCCCCGGCTACCTCTCGTACGTGACCGGCGTCACCGGCACCGACCTCGCCGAGAGCCGCCGCGGCCGGATGACCGCCGGTGCCGTCCTCTTCGTCCTCGGCTTCACCGCTGTGTTCGTCTCCGGCGGCGCGCTCTTCGGCTACTTCGGGTCGACGCTCCAGGAGTACCGCGAGACGCTCACCACGGTCCTCGGCGTACTCATGATCCTCATGGGCGTGTTCTTCATGGGCCTGATGCCCTGGTTCACGCAGCGCGAGTTCCGCTTCCACAAGAAGCCCGTCGCCGGCCTGATCGGCGCCCCGCTCCTCGGGGCGCTCTTCGGCATCGGCTGGACCCCGTGCATCGGCCCGACGCTCGCCTCGGTCAACGCCCTCGCCCTGGAGCAGGCCAGCGCCGGCCGCGGGGCGGTGCTCGCCTTCGCGTACTGCCTCGGCCTCGGCGTCCCGTTCGTGCTCGCCGCCATCGCCTTCCGCAAGGCGCTCGGCGCGTTCGGCTGGGTCAAGAAGCACTATGTGTGGGTCATGCGGATCGGCGGCGGCATGATGATCGTCACCGGTGTTCTGCTCCTGACGGGCGCGTGGGACAGCATGGTGGCCACGATGCAGGGCTGGTCCAGCGGTTTCACGGTGGGGATCTGAGTTCCATGAGCAAGACCGATACGAGCGAGACCGGGCGCACCACCGAGGAGGCGGCCGGGGCGCAGCTGTCGACCGCCCCCCAGGAGGACACCGCCATCGGCGGCCCCACCCTCGGGGTCGTCGGCTGGGTCCGCTGGTTCTGGCGGCAGCTGACCTCCATGCGGGTCGCGCTGATCCTCCTCTTCATGCTCTCCCTGGGCGCCGTCCCCGGCTCTCTCATCCCGCAGACCAGCGCGGACGAGCTGAAGGTGCAGGCCTTCAAGGCGGCCCACACCACCCTCACCCCGCTGTACGAGAAGCTGCAGTTCTTCGACGTCTACAGCTCGGTGTGGTTCTCCGCGATCTACATCCTGCTGTTCGTCTCCCTCATCGGCTGCATCGTGCCGCGCAGCTGGCAGTTCGTCGGTCAGCTCCGCAGCCGCCCGCCGGGCGCCCCCCGGCGCCTCGACCGGCTCCCCGCGTACACCACCTGGCGCACCGAGGCGGAGCCCGAGCAGGTCCGCGCGGCCGCGCTCGCCGTCCTCAAGGGTCGCCGCTTCCGCGCCCACACGGCGGGGGACGCGGTCGCCGCCGAGAAGGGCTATCTGCGCGAGGCCGGGAACCTGGCCTTCCACGTCGCCCTGATCGTGATGCTCGTCGCCTTCGCCTGGGGCCAGCTCTTCAAGTCCGAGGGCGGCAAGCTGATCGTCGAGGGCGACGGCTTCTCCAACACGCTCACCCAGTACGACGACTTCAAGTCCGGCTCCCAGTTCGGCACCGACGAGCTGGAGCCGTTCAGCTTCACCCTGGACTCCTTCACCGGCACGTACGAGAAGAGCGGCCCCCAGCGCGGCACCCCGCGCACCTTCGAGGCGGCCGTCAGCTACTCGACGGGCGGCGCGGACAAGAAGGCGGTCATCCGGGTCAACGAGCCGCTGAAGGTGGGCGACTCCAAGGTCTACCTGATCGCCCACGGGTACGCGCCCGTCGTCACCGTCAAGGACGGCCGCGGCAAGACCGTCTTCCACGGCGCCGTGCCGCTGCTGCCGATCGACAACAACATCACGTCGACCGGCGCCGTCAAGGTGATGGACGGCTACCGCGACAGGAACGGCAAGAAGGAGCAGCTCGGCTTCAAGGCCTTCTTCGTGCCGACCTTCGCGGGCGAGGGCAAGGGCACGATGTTCTCGCAGTTCCCCGCGCTCGGCTTCCCGGTCATGGCGCTCACCGGCTTCCACGGTGACCTGCGCGTGAACTCCGGTCTGCCGCAGAACGTGTACCAGCTCGACACCACCAAGATGAAGCAGTTCAAGATCGACAAGGGGACCGGGGTCGCCCAGCGCATGCTGCCCGGCGAGACCATGACGCTCCCCGACGGCGCCGGCTCGATCACCTTCGAGAAGGACATCAAGGAGTGGGCGAGCTTCCAGATCTCGCAGCAGCCCGGCAACGGCCTCGCCCTCACGGGCGCGATCGCCGCGATCGCCGGCCTGACCGGCTCGCTCTTCATCCAGCGCCGCCGGGTCTGGGTCCGGGCCGTGCGCGGTGAGGACGGCGTCACCGTCGTCGAGATGGCCGGACTCGGCCGCAGCGAGTCCGCCAAGCTGCCGGAGGAGCTGGGCGACCTCGCGGTCGCGCTCACGACGGACGCGCCCCCCGTACCGGAACCCGCGGAAGAACCCGCAGAAGACCCCGCCCCTTCTGGAGAGGCCGACAAGTGATCCTCGCCGCCACGACCGACGAAGGCCTGGCGCAGATGAGCGACCTGCTCGTCTACTCCTCGATGGCCGTCTACACCCTGGCCTTCTTCGCCCACATCGCCGAGTGGGTGTTCGGCAGCCGCAGCAAGGTCGGCCGCACCGCCGCCGCCCTCACACAGCAGGCGACCCCCGCCGTGACCGTCCAGGTCAAGCAGGCCGGCGGCACCGCCGTCCTCGACAAGCCGAAGGTCGTCACGCGCTCCGCGTCCGGCACCCGTGACGTGCCGGACGGCCCCGGCGCGGCCGGCGGCACGGTCAAGGGCGACCTGTACGGCCGCATCGCCGTCTCGCTCACCGTCCTCGCCTTCGCGGTCGAGGCCGCGGGCGTGGTCGCCCGGGCGCTGTCCGTGCAGCGGGCCCCCTGGGGCAACATGTACGAGTTCTCCACCACCTTCTCCACGGTGGCGGTCGGCGCGTACCTCGGCTTCCTCCTCGCCAAGAAGAACATCCGCTGGATCGGCCTGCCGCTGGTCACCACGGTCCTGCTCGACCTGGGCATGGCCACCACCTGGCTGAAGACCCCCAGCGACCAGCTGGTCCCGGCGCTCGACTCGTACTGGCTGTGGATCCACGTCTCCACCGCGATCTTCTGCGGCGCCGTCTTCTACATCGGTGCGGTCGGGACCCTGCTGTACCTCTTCCGCGACTCGTACGAGAACAAGATCGCGACCGGCGGGAACCCGGGTGCCTTCGCCCGCTCCGTCATGGAGCGGCTGCCCTCCGCGGCCTCGCTCGACAAGTTCTCGTACCGGGTCAACGCGGCCGTCTTCCCGCTGTGGACCTTCACGATCATCGCCGGCGCGATCTGGGCCGGTGACGCGTGGGGCCGCTACTGGGGCTGGGACGCCAAGGAGGTCTGGTCCTTCATCACCTGGGTCGGTTATGCGGCGTACCTGCACGCGCGCGCGACGGCCGGCTGGAAGGGGCGGAAGGCCGCGTACATCGCGCTCATCGCCTTCGGCTGCTTCCTTTTCAACTACTACGGCGTCAACATCTTCGTGAGCAGCAAGCACTCCTACGCGGGCGTCTGAGCCGTTCCTGCGCTGGCACGGGGCCTGTCCCGGGGTGACGCTGGAGGCATGAGCGAGATCTCCCGGGGCAGGAGCGAGACCCACGACGGCGACCGGCATCTGCTGCACTTCGTCGTGGACCTCCCGCAGCCGATGCCGGCGGTCTGGGCGGCCGTCGCCTCGCCCGAGGGCCTGCCGGCCTGGCTCTGCGAGGCGGACCCGCTGGAACCGCGGCTCGGCGGGCGGGTCACCCTCCGCTGGCTCAACAGCGACACCGAGGTCTCGGGGCGGGTGACCGCCTGGGACCCCGACTACGTGGCCGAGTACACGGTCGGCCCGACGCACGGCCGGATCCGGTTCCATCTGGAACCGGGGTCCGGGGGCGACGGGTCGACCGTGCTGCGTTTCACGAACGAGGTGCGGGGGTCGCGGGAGTACCGGCTGGACTGTCTTGCCGGGTGGCATGACCACTTCGAGCGGCTCGTCGCGGCGTTGGACGGTCGCCCTACGGACTGGCGGGACTGGTCGCCGGATCGCTGGCGGCATCTGCGGGAGCTGTACGAGCGGGACGATGCACCCTGGCCCAAGTGGGTGCCGTAGGAGCACCGGGCCTGGGCGCGGCTGGGCACACGGGGGGCGCGGCAGCTCACCCCTTCTTCGGCGGCAGGCACGTGTCCGTCGGGGGGTGGCCCTCCGGCCAGGCCGTCTGGACGAAGCGCTGGGTGCCGTCCTGGGTCAGTTCCACGATCGGGACCGCCTTGTTGTACGGGTTGCCGTAGTTGTCCAGGCAGATCCAGCCGCTCGCGCCCTCCACCCGCAGGGAGCCCTTGACCTGCGGCCACTGGGTCCCCACGTCCTCCTTCGCCGGGTAGACCGCGCCCTCCGGGGTGGCCTGGCGGATCGCGTGGACCGCCGTCGCCATCGCGTCGTACGCGATGATCGCCTGGCCGTCCGCGAGCGCCACCGGCCCCTTCGCGGCGCGGGCGATGTCCGTCAGGAACGTCGAGTACGCCGCCACCGAACCGCCCGTCGCCGGAATCCGCCGCCCCGGTGCCGGCTGCCAGGCGTCCGGGTGGGCGAGCGAGGCGTACCGCACGGTCAGCTTCGCCTTCAGCGCCTTGCGGTCGAGCTTCTTGTCCGCGCCCAGGTAGGAGCCCTCGTCGCCGGTGAGGACGGTGAAGGCGCGGTCGGTGCAGCCGCGCGAACCGAGCGCGTTGATGAACTGCCGGAGCTGGGTGTGGCGGCCCGCGAAGAAGACGGTCTCGGCGCGGGTGTCGCAGATCAGATGGGTGATCTGGCGGAAGGTGTTGGCTGTGGTGCCCTCCTCGGTGGGGTCGGCGGGCGAGGTGAAGAGCCCCGGCTCGTGCGGGGCGCCCTCGAGGTTGGCGGTGAAGGCGGCCTTGAGGGTGTCGGTGTAGTGGTCGCCGGTCCGGGTGTCCTGGACGAGGAAGGCCTTGGTGGCGTCCACCCGGCCGAAGTGCGAGAGGGCCTTGGCCTCGTCGGTGTTGGTGGGGGAGACGCGGGCGAGTCCCGGGTAGCGGTTGTGGCCGGCCCCGGGGCCGTTGGCGATGTCGTCGGCGGTGATGGTGGTGCCGACGACGGCGATCCCGGCGGCGGTGAGGGCGGCCACCGACTCCCGTACCTCGGTGGAGGAGGTGGCGACGCCGGAGACGGCCCGCAGCCGGTCGGGGGCGCCCGTCATGGCGACGAGCCGGTCGACGGTCTCGCGCCAGTGGGCGTTGCCCTTGCCGGTGTTGGCGAGGACCAGGCGGATCTTCGGAGTCTCGCTGTTGGACTCGTGGTTGGCCCGGTACTGGTAGGCGTACGCGCCCTGGACCTCGTGCAGGACCTTCTCCCGCATGCCGCCGTCGGTGGAGGTCAGCGGCAGGAGCACGGCGACGGTCGCGTACTCGCCGGCCTTCAGCGTGGCGTTCTCGCGGCCGATGGCCCCGGCGACCTCGCCGAGTTCCGGCACGCCGAAGGCGTGGCCGTCGCCGTTGACGCCGACGCACTCGGAGCTGCCGGCCGGGCGGGCCACGCCGGCGGCGCAGGAACGGTCCTCCGGGGTGGTCAGCCGGGAGATGCCGTAACCGCCGAGACCGAGGACGACGGCGGCGGTGACGAGCGAGGCGACGAGCTTCTGGCGGGGGGTGCGGACGCGCCGGCGCAGCCGGAGGGCCAGTCGGTCGGGCATGGCGTCAGACTCCGTTCTCACGGCCCGGCGGCAGCGACGGCTCCCGCCAGGCACGGATGTCGCGCGGCCAGTGGCTCGCCGCGTCCCAGAGTGAACCGCTGCCCGTCAGATGGCGGCCGGAGAGCCGGCGCAGCTCGTGCGCGAGCCGGTCGGCGACCTCGTCGTCGGGCAGTGCGAGCGGATCGGTGAGCAGCCACAGGGCGTGCAGCAGCCGCCGTACGGACAGGTGGAGTTCGGTGGCGTCGGGGTCGAGACCGGCGGGGAGGGCGCCGGGCGGTTCCTGGCCGAGGGCGACCGCCCGGCGCGGGTCGGGGCCCGGCCGGTTCCGCTCGCGCGGGTACGGGGCGGCGGCGATGAACCGGAGCCGGCCGAGCCAGCCGAGGACGTCCTGCCCGGGAAAGGTCTCCCGCAGGTGCGCGACGGCCTCCTCGGTACGGCCGAGGGCGAGACCGTGGTGGAGGCGGTACGGGCCGGGCTCCGGGCCGTAGTGCCGGTACAGCGTCTCGTGGACGGCGTGCCAGGCGGCGTACCGCGGATGGTCGTCGTCCTCGAAGCGCAGCCGGTACAGGAGCAGGGCGCGCAGCAGCGGGTCGGCGACGAAGTGGCCGGGGCCCTCGCCCCAGTCCTCGGCGCGCAGCTGGTCGCGGACCCGCAGCGCCACGTCCCCGTCCAGGGACTCCGCCTGGAGCCGGGCGTGGGCGAGCATCCGGGCGGACTCCTCGTCGTGGGTCGCGGCCAGCACGGCGTACGGCCCCGGTCTGCGCACCGGCAGGAGTTCGGCGAGGAGCGTGGGGGCGACGGGCACCGGCGCGGTGTCCTCGCGCAGCTCCACCGTCAGGTCGAGCAGCCGGCCCGGGGTGAGACCGGCCCGCAGCTCCGCGGGGGCCTCGCCGGCGGCCCGGCCGAGGAGGGCCACGCCGAGCGGGCGGCCGCCGGTCAGCCGGTGGACGGCACGGGCGAGCTCGGCGGGGGTGCGGCCCGCCGGGTCGTGGCGGTCGAAGGCGGAGCGGGTCTGGGCGGGGGAGAGCGGGGTCAGCTCGACGGCGAGGATGCCCGAGCCGACGCTCGCCCCGCGCGGGCAGGGCGCCCGGTGCGCGGTCTCCGGCAGTCGGGTGCGGGTGGCCTGCCGCAGGCCCTCGTGATCGCGGACCCGGGAGGTGGCGAGGACGACGACCCGGTCGCGGCGGCCCTCGGCGGCGCGGGCGCGCAGGACCGGCTCGACGAGCTGCCGGCCGAGCGGCTCGTGGGCGTTGTCGAGGAGGAGCAGGGGCCTGCCGATGCGGGCGCCGCGCTGGAGCCCGGTGTAGGCGTGGCGCAGGTCCTCGGTGAGGGCGCCGACGAGGAAGGCCTCGGCCTCGCCGCGGCGCCGGCCGCCCTGCTCGAAGTCGATCGCGAGCTGCTGGAGGCCGGCCTTGGCGCGCCCGCCGGCGTTGCGGTAGGTGCCGTACCAGCTCTCGGAGGTGCGCTGGAGGCGGCCGAACACCTCCTCCAGGACGGTCTCCACGGTCGCCTCGGCGAGCAGCCCGGCGAGCGGGGCGGAGGCCTCGGCGAAGGTGGCGGCGAGCTTGGCGAGGACCTTGCCGACCCAGTTGGCGGCGGCGCCCCTGGTCGCGTCGACGGTCGCGAGGAGCGGCCCGAGGCGCTGGAGGTCGCGCCGGGCCCGCTCGTCGTCCTCCTGGGACCAGGCGAGCGAGGCGACCGCGACCAGGCCGAGCGAGAGCCGGGGGAAGCGCACGGGCCGGGCGCCCAGCACCTTCGGCGACAGCTGCACGGCCAGCTCGGCGAGGGCGCCGGTGACCGGGGTCCAGCCGGGGCCGTGGTCAGCGGGCGGTTCGACGTGGGCGCAGTCCAGGAAAGCGAGCGGGGTGTACCCCTTGTAGCGGTTGCGGACCTCCTTGAGCAGGGCGGTCTTCCCCATGCCGCGCCCGCCGGTGAAGACCGTCACGGGCGGGTCGTCCCCGTGCTCGTACGCGACGCGCGCGGCCCCCTGCCGGGTGAGCCCGACGAGCCGGGCGACGAGCCCGCCCTCGTCCAGGGCCGCCTCGCGGCCGTACAGCTCTCTGTCCACGCCCCCGCCACCCCCGTCACAGTCAACTCAAGGATATCGACGGTGTGTTGGGAAAGCGGTCGGCTTTTCGACTCTGTTGTGGACCTGTTCTCAGTCCGTGGCGATGGCGTCGAGCTGGGCCCGCAGGTAGGAATGCGACTCGATGCCGTGGATCGTGGTACCGGGCGTGCACTCGTAGAAGTACACCAGCGACATCAGTTCCTCGGCGGGCGCGTCAGCCGGCGGCGGCAGTACGCGGTGCCGTCCCGACCTCCACCGGCCCCCGGTCCAACCGGCCATCAGATCGCCGATGTTGACGGTGAACGCGGCCGGATCGTACGGAGCGTCCTGCCATCCGCCCGCGTCGGTGAACACCTGGAGCCCGCCCTTGCCCGCCTCCCGGTCCAGGAGGGTGACCGTGCCGAAGTCCGTGTGCGGGCCGATCCGGAACTGCCCCGGCTCCGGTTCGCCGGTCCGCTCCCGCCCCGGATACCAGTTGATGTTGAAGCCGAACGTGGGGTGTCCGGTGTGCCGGGTGAAGAAGTCCCGCTCCTCGCCGAGCGCGATGCCGAGCAGGTCGAGGACCCGGTCCGACAGCTCCTTCATCTGTGCCAGATACGCCTCCACCAGCGGCCGCAGCTCGGGCACTTCGGCGGGCCAGGTGTTCGGCAGGAACCACTCGGCGTCCACCGCCGGGTCCCCGGTCGGCTCCTCCGCCGCGAAGGAGAGCGACTCCTTCAGGTCGGGCGGGGTCGCCGTGCCCTCCGCGTACCCGTTGGCCTCCGCGCCCGGCCCGAGCCACCCGCGCCCGCCGACCCGCACCGCGTACGGCTCCTTGGCGGCCGGCGGGAGGTGGAAGAAGGCGCGGGCCGTCTCGCGGATGGCGGCCCGCAGGCCGGGGTCCACCCCGTGCCCGGCGACCAGCAGGAACCCGGCCTCGCGGAGGGCGCGGTCGACGGCGGGGAGCTGGGGGGCGGGGTCGCGCCGCAGGTCGATCGTGGGAAGGGCGGCCTCACTCGTCACCGATGTCCTCGTTCCACAGGGCGGGGTGCTGGGTGATGAATCCCCGCATCAGGTCGACGCATTCGGCGTCGTCGAGCACGACGACCTCGACGCCGTGCCCGGCGAGCCAGTCGTGCCCGCCGTGGAAGGTCTCCGCCTCCCCGACGACCACCCGCGAGATCCCGAACTGCCGCACGAGCCCGGAGCAGTACCAGCACGGGGACAGGGTCGTCACCATCGTCGTCCCCCGGTACGAGCGCTGCCGCCCGGCGGCCCGGAAGGCATCGGTCTCGGCGTGCGCCGACGGGTCCCCGTCCTGCACGCGCCGGTTGTGCCCGCGCCCGAGCAGCGTCCCGTCGGCGCCGTACAGGGCGGCGCCGATGGGAATCCCGCCCTCGGCGAGCCCGGCGCGGGCTTCGGCCAGGGCGGTGGCGAGCCACCGGCGTGCTTGTTCCTGATCCATGGGGGGAGCCTTCCCCGGCGGGACCGGACCGTCACACCTGGTTGTCCTCCGGCAGCGGATCGACGACGAACGTGCCCTTGCCGTGGACGGTGAGGATCAGGCCTCGTTCACGCAGGACTCCGGCGGCGCGGCGGACTGTCAGGTAGGCGACGCCGTACTCCTTGGCGAGGTCCCGTTCGGCGGGCAGCCGGGCGCCTGCGGGCAGCTCTCCGGCCGCGATCCGGGCGGCGATGTGGTCGGCCACCGCGACGTAGACCAGCTGGGGGCCCTGCGGGTTGAACTCGGGGATCTGGCTGTGGTCGGTCACACGACCAACGTAAGCATCGAAGACCTGTGCGAACCATTGGTGAGCTATGCAGAGCTATACATGCCTTATAGGGTCGTGTGACACGAAGACCCCGGCGAGGTGGCTAGACCTCCCGGGGCATGGCCACCAACTGACAACGGAGTTGATGACGTGCTGAACCCTATCGCGCGCGTACTGGGCCGGGCCTGGATCCCGCTCCTCCTCTGGCTGCTCATGCTGGCCCTCCCGCCCACCGGTCGGCACCGTCCCCGCCCGCCCACCCGGGCCGCGCAGCGCAGGCGGCGCCGGGCGCTGTGGCTGGCGACGGTCGGGGTGGACCTCGACCGCCGGAACATCCACGCCGGGGCCGCCCGATGAGCCGCTGCGGTGCACGGCGCTCCGTGTTCGCCGTTGCGGAGGTGGTGCGGCCGGTGTGGGGCGGATCGGTTTGTGTGCTCGCCGTGGGCCACGACGGCCCGCACCGCGATCGCGCGGGCGACGGCTGGTGGGTGACGCCGGAGATCGCCGACGCGGTGACCGTGTCCCTGCTGGCCCGTACGCTCACGGCCGAGCCCGAACCGGAGTTCCGGTCGCCGCGCTGCATCGTCGGCCGCCATGATCGCTGCCGCGACCACGTACCCCGGGACAGCGGCGTACCGGGGGTGCGTCATCTGGTGTGCGGGTGTCTCTGCCATCGGGCGCCCGGCGCGTGAGGTTCGCGCGGGCGGCACGGGCCACGCCCCCCGAGCAGCCCCCCCGCTGCCCTGCGGGTCTGCGGGCCGCCCTCGCTCCCAAGCGGTTGCCTGAGCACGACGCGGTCAGGGCCTGTCCGGCGGATCATGGCGGACAGGCCCTGAGGCTGGGCGAGGGGAGCAGGGTGTGGCCGGGCCCCGTGTGGGAGGCCCGGCTGGGCGTGCTCGGTGTCAGCCCACGGTGTTCGTGAAGTTCTGGTTGGTGTTGTTGCTGGCGCCGGGGCTGTTGATGTTGTTGCTGGTGCTGATGTTGTTGAACATCGTGAAGACGCCGTTGAGGT